>CAIPGK010000270.1 GCA_903864575.1 uncultured Chloroflexota bacterium | reverse complement strand
GCACCCACGGAATCCAGACCGCAAACTGGTTCATGACGAGGCAGCAATAGGAGTTCCACTGCAGGAGCGGGGCGAGGACATAGGCAAGTCCCGCGGCGAGGGCCGCCGCCGGCCCGAGGCCGAGCGAGCGGGCAAGCACCCATGCTCCTGCTCCCGCAATCGCGAGATGCAGCGCGGCCAGCGCCTTGAACCCCGCGAGCACCGGCAAGAGGGTGAACGACAGCATTGCGGGCAGATACATCCAGCCGGACTCTGGATCACCAGCGAACGGAGTTCCGCTGAACAGGGCCGGGTTCCAACCCGGGATGTCGAATTCCCGCAACCGCGCGCCGAGATGGGCGTACCACGGGACGAAGAAGGTGAACATGTCAAAGCGGGCCAACCAGGCGTCGAACGCGATGCGGTTGACCAGCGCGAGCCCCGCAAGAACGACGAGCAGCGCGAGCGAGAGCGCCAAGGGGCGGCGGTTCAGCGCAGCGTTTTTTCTGGTTTCAGGGTCGGCCATGGGCTCCTCTGGGGGGGGTACACTGTTCCCCACACCATTGTAGCCACCGGGCGAAGCGGAACTTGCGTGCGACGTACGTGCGGGAAACGGTGGCCCGTCAGTTGACAGCAAGTGTCATGGCGGGTATCACGCACGAGCAGACGACCCTCTTGCACGAGGGAGCAAGCCCGACGCCCAACCGCATGAACCTGCAATGGAGCTGCCCGCGCCGTGACCGATCTCAGCCAGGACGCAGCCAGCGCAATTGAGGAAGCCCGACAGGGCGGGGCCTCGTTTGTCGCGGCTCCGTCGCTCGAGGTGGATGGCCACGGCATCGTGCGGCGATCTTCTCCCGCGCTCGACTCCGCGCTCGGGTATCGGACCGGTGAACTCGCGGGTTTCTCGCTCGATCAACTCCTCGATCATTCCGGCAGAAAACGCCTCATTTTGGGCGACCTGAGCGACCTCCACCTGCGCACCGCGCAGGGGGATTTTCGGCCACTGCCCGTCGTTTGGCAGGCCGCGGCAGAGGGATCCGGCTCACATCCGGGAGACGGGACCGGATTCATTCTCACCTTCGACGCTGCCTATTGCGCGGCGTTGTCGATGCTCGACGCGTTGCCGGTCGCCGCGTACCTGCGCGTGTTCCGGAACGATGGCGTCGGGTCGCGCGTGACGGTCAACCGGCAGTTGTGGGATCTGTCGCGGGGTGGTCCGGGGCTGGGCGTTGCCCCGATCGAACTGTGGGAGCGGCTGATCCACCCGGACGACCGTAGCGCGGTCGCGGCGGTTCGCAAGCGGATCGTCGAGGGAGACGCCGGATTCCGGCTGCAGTACCGGCTGCGCACGCTCGATGGCGGAATGCGGTGGCTCCTGCATGAGGAGCGACGCTCCGAGTTTGGCGATGCGCCTGTCGCGTGGATCGGCGTGATGACCGACATCACCCCGCAGATGGAGGCCCGCGCCGCGCTCGAACGGAGCGAGCGCCGCTTCCGGGCGATGGTGCAGTACAGCTCCGACGCGGTGACGGTGCGCG
>CAIPGK010000269.1 GCA_903864575.1 uncultured Chloroflexota bacterium | reverse complement strand
GGCGGTCGCGAGGGCGTCGCCATACTCGAAGTCGATCTCGTGCTGGCCGATGGCGACTTCGTGGTGGCTGGCCTCCACGTCGATGCCCATGCTTGACAGCGCCTTGACCATGTCCTTGCGGACGCTGTAGCCGAGGTCGGTGGAGAAGTCGAAGTAGCCCGCGCCGTCATGGGGCATCGGGTGAATGCCGTCGGCATCCTTGGAGAAGAGGAAGAATTCCAGCTCCGGACCGGTCTTGTAGACGTAGCCCAGTTCCGCGAGGCGCTCCAGCTGGCGCAGCAGCACGCCGCGCGGGTCGCCGGGGAACGGATCGCCGTTCGGGTTCTTCACCCAGCACAGGATGCGGGCGGTGGTGTGGTCGCCCTTGGTCCACGGCAGCACGGCGAACGTGGAGAGGTCGAGCTCGAGGAACATGTCCGACTCGGCGATCCGGGTGAACCCGGCGATCGAGGAGCCGTCGATCCACTGCCCGTTGTCGATCACGTTGCCGAGCAGTTCCGCCGGAACGGTGACGCTCTTGACCAGACCCATCACGTCGGTGAACTGCAGGTCGATGAACTCGACCCCCTCAGCCTCCGCCCGCTTCAGGATCACTTCCTTGCTCGGCTGCTTGCCAACGATCAGTTCGGGATCGTATTTTGCCGCCATCCTGGCCTGCCCTCCGACGCGTCCGGGCGCGAGTGCTCGCCGGGCCTTCCCGGCTGCTGCGCCACAACCAAAGATTTGATGACCCTAGGGTAGCGAGCCACGCCCGCCCTGCCATCGTGAAACCTGCTGGCATTGCCCTGAACAAATTGTGCACACTGCACAGCTTGTGTCCGCCGCACCGCGTCGCCGTGCCCGCTGACGCTCGGCGCGTCCCCGCGAAACCGAATTGCCCTATCCGGCGTTTGTGACACTAGACGCGCCGTCTTCGGCGCGCGCCATCACGCCTTTGGGACCGGTGGCGCGCCCGGCGAATCGACGGCGCACGTACGCGCCTCGTATCATCGCCGTGGTCGCTCCCGGCTGCATGCCGGGCCGCTCGTTCCGGGGAGGGTTCCTCTGATGAAGATTCGTCGCTTCGCCGTCGCCATGTCGCTCGGCGGCGCGCTGCTCGGCGCAACCAATCCTGCGGTCTTCGCCCAGGGTAATGATGGCGATTCCGCCTCGTCCGCCGCCGCTTCCGGCGTCGATGGCGGGCTGGTCACCACCGGCGATTATTCGATGGCCGGCGACCGGCCGACCACTGTCGCGGTCGGCGGCGACAGCAACCTCGGCGTGCCCCAGCCCGATCTCGCCCGCGTGCCCGCCGGGTCCGGCGATGGCATCTTCAATGTCATCAGCGCGCCGGTGATGTCCGAGCCCGCCGTGGCCGCGCCCGCCCCGGAGCCGTCCGGGTCCATCGCCAGCGAACCTGCCGCCGATGCTCCCACCGACTCCTACGGCGACAGCTATGGCGATGCCGTCGCGTCCGCCGAGGACTCCTATGGCGACAGCTACTCCGCGAGCGACAGCTACGCCGCCGACAGCTACGCCGACGGCGCGGACAGCGAAGCAGCCTACGTTGCCACCTGCGGCGATTTCGGCACCTGGTACGACGCGCAGGTTGCGCTCGAGAACTCCGGCGACGAGGCGTTGGTCGAGTCGCTCGACCCGGACTACAACGGCGTCGCCTGCGAAACGCTTGAATAGCCTTCGGCACGGGAGCGGGCAGAAGGAATCCCCTGCCCCGCCTGCCGACCCGATGTCCACGGCCCCTGTCCGGACCCATGTGAGGTGAATCCATGATCCTCCGTCCCGCTGTCATTGCCGCCATTGCGCTTGCCATCTCCATCGGGGGCGGCGCCGCCGTTCTTGCCCAGACGAGCGGGGATTACGGTTCCAACGCGGGCAACCACGAGGCATCCGGGGCCGGGACCGATGGCAATGTGGTCGTCTCCAACGGCCGACGTGGACCGAGCAATATTCCTGCTCCTGTTCGCACGCCCACCGGCGCGGCCCCGACCGCGACCGCCGCGGCCGGTGGAACCTCCTCCGGCGGCGTCGTGATTCCCCCGAACCCGGCGCTGAACAACCCGGCGCTGACCGGGCAAGGCGAACCGGGAGCGCTCGCCCCCACCATCACCGAGGAGACCACCTCCGGCGAGAGCGTGCTCGGCCCGACGCCCACCCCGCTTCCGGCACAACCGCAGGATGATGCGGTCACCGCCGACGACTCCGCGGATAGCGGCAGCGGTGGCAACGCTGCAACCACCACCGGTCACCGCACCGGCGACGCCGCGGTCAGCGCCGAGGACGGCACCACCACCGGCGGCACGGTCAACACCAACGGTGCGCCCGCCGCCCGCCCGACGATTCCCTCCGGCTCCAGCGGCGGCGCGGCCGGCGCTCCCGGTTCCTCGGGTTCGTCCGGTTCGGTCAGCCGTCCGTCCCGCGGCGCGTGCGGCTACCCCACCTGGCTCGATGCCCAGACCGCGCTCGAAACCCAGTGGACCGTCGAACTGGCCGACGCCCTCGACCCGGACCGCGACGGCATCGCCTGCGAGGAGTCGATGAACTGATCGTCTCGCGGGAAGCCATCGGCAGTCGAGTGCACTGCACTCGGCAACGGGAAACGGGGGCGGCCCGACAGCCGCCCCCGTTCGCATGTGCGGGGATTGCCCGTCACCCCCCCGCCGGAGCGCGTGCAGTGTGCCGCGCCAGCAGATCGGCCGCTCTGCCCGGGTTGCTGACGAGGCCTTCGTCATGGAGGTGGGTCGCCGCAGCCAGGAGGTCGAATCCGGCTTTGGGGGGATCGTCCGGGTCGCTGCGCGGCGGACGGTGCATGCAGACGATGCCGGTGAGCGGTGTTCCGAGCGCATCCGCCCAGAGGGGATAGTTTTCCTGGATGTGGCCGCCGGTCAGCATGTAGACATGTGGCTGGTGAACTGAAAAGTTGGTGAGGTGCAGCGCGGTCCCCCAGGGGCCGATGATGACGCGGTGGCTGCGAACCAGCCGGAGCTGTTCGGAGACCGGCAGCGTTTCCGGGTGAACGACGAGAACGCCCTGCTCGCGCAGGAACTCCTCGAAAACGTCCTCATCCTGCAACCGCCGGAGCGGGCTGGGCAGCTTGCTCCGGCTGAGATAGAGCGGCTGGCCGGTCAGCGGCGGCATACCGCACACATGCTCTCCGATCTGTTGGAACGGCAGCGCGGCGTCCTCGTGAATGAAGTGGCGGATCTCGAACATCGGATCCGGGATGAGCAGGCGGTGGACGCGCGTCGGCTCGGTCACGATCGCGCTGCCTGCTGGATCGAGGTCGAAGCTGGCAAGCAGTGCTCGCGCGCCGGCAGTGGGAAACCCGGGCGTGGAAATCCAGAGCCGCGGCATCGTTTGCGGCATATGCGCTGCGGCCCACCAGCGGGCCATCGACTCGACAAGGAAATGGCCGAATTGCCCCTGCAACCAGCCGAGATAGAGCGCGTCGCCGGGAATGGTGGTGACGGGCTCGACAGGGTCGAGCTGTTCTTCTCCCAGGAACAGCTGCCGCTGTGGGAAGCGGCGCAGCTGCCCATCCGGAAGGGTCTGACCGTTGCTGTCGAGGATGCCGCCGTTGGGCACGAGGATGGCGTTCTCCACCACACGGATGCGGCGCGGTCCGAGACCGACCCAGAGAGGCTCCAGCGTCCTCGTCAGCACCTCCTCCGGGTTCGGGTGGCCGAGCAACCGGAAG
>CAIPGK010000268.1 GCA_903864575.1 uncultured Chloroflexota bacterium | reverse complement strand
GGTCTGGATTCCGTGGGTGCTGCTCGGGCTCGAACTCGGGCTTCGCCAACCGACATGGCGCGGCCGCATTGCGCCCTGGTCGCTTGCGGCGCTCGCCATCAGCCAGCAGTTCGCCGGGTTCGTCGGGCAGGGCTGGGTTCTCGCTCCCCTGCTGGCCGCGGCCTGGATCGCCTACCGCACGCTGCTCGACCCCGCTCGGCCCGCCGCCACGCTGAACGCCCGCCTTGCCGATGGCATCGCCTCCGGCGCGCTCTCGATCCCCGGCGGGATGTTGCTCGGCGCGGCGGGCATCCTTCCCCGAATCGAGTTCAACGCCCAGTCCAACATTCCGTTTGGGGACTACCGCGCGCACGGCGCACAGGGCATCCTCAACCCACCGTGGAGTGTCCCGCACCTGCTCGCGCAACTGATGGGCGACGCCTACGACCGTCGCTCAGCCGCTATCGGCGGCGCAACGCTGGTCCTCGCCCTGCTGGCGGTTCCCCTTGCGCGAAAGCGCTTTGCCACTCCCTTCTTTGCCGCGCTCGCCCTGCTCTCGATGGTGCTTGCCCTCCCGCCGACCCCGATTCACCGTGTCGTCTATGTCATCCCCGGCATGCGCTCCTTCCTGGAGCACGACGCCTGGCGCATCTGGGTCTTCGTGCCGATCGGCTTCGCCATGCTGGCAGGCATCGCAGTTCAGGCCCTGCAGGAGCGCCGCGGCGACCTTCGGGCCATGCTCATTGCTCCGATCCCGCTGGTGCTCATGCTCGTCGCCGCCTGGATTGTCTGGCCGGAGGAGGGGTTCATCGGCTGGCTACCGCTGGCCGCCGCCCTGCTGATGACCCTCGCCATCGTCGCCTGGGAGGCCGACCTCCGTCCGGGCGCGCGCTGGCTGCCAGCTGTCGCCGTCGCGCTGATCTTCCTGCAGCCCATTGGCATCGACCTTTCGAGTTCGTGGCTGGGCTGGCCCCGGCAGGAAAGCTGGGACAGCCGTTGGCGGCCAGATCCCGTCATCCGGTCCACGCTCGACGACGAGGTGACCACGACCGCCGCCAGCGGCGCGGCGGCCTATCTTCAGCGGCGCATGGCCATCGACGGCCCGTTCCGCTACGTCGGCTATGGCGGCCTCGGCTTCGATGGCGGCGCAATCGGCAACTACATGGGACGCCGGTTCGAGCCGGGCATCCACGCCATCCTCGCGAACGGCCGTCCGATGTTCCTCGGTCTTCGGGACATGCAGGGCTACAACCCGCTCGAACTCGGTCGCTACGCGGACTTCGTCTCCGCGCTGAACGGACGGGGGCAGGACTATCACACGGCCTACCTGCTTGCCTCCGGCGTCTCATCCCCCCTGCTCGACCTGCTGGACATCCGGTTCGTCATCATCGATCGCGCCATCCCCGACGGGCGCGAGGACATACGCCTCCTGCAGCAAGGCCGCACGGAGGTCTTTCGCGACGACCTCGTCTCGGTGTGGGAGCGAGCGCCCGCGACACGACACACATGGATCGTCCACGAGGCTCGACAGGCGACGCGGGACGAGGCGCTTTCCATGCTCGCCTCCGGGCTGATCGACGGCGCGACGACCGCGCTGCTCGAGAGCGGACCGCCAGATCTCGCCGTTCCCCCCGCTGGCATCCAGTCGACGGCCGAGGTCACCCGCTACGACGAGGATTCTCTCGACATCGCGGTGTCCGCCGCGTCCTCCGGCATGCTGGTCATAAGCGAAGCCTATGAACGCGGCTGGAAAGCGGCAATCGACGGCCAGCGTGTCCCGATCATCCCGGCCAACGGATGGATGCAGGCAATCGCGATCCCCGCGGGCGACCATCAGGTGACGCTGCGCTACGAACCGCTCTCCCTCGTCGCCGGGCTTTGGATTTCGGCGCTCACCGCGCTCGCCCTGACCGCAGGGTCGATCTGGTCGCTCGCAGGCCGCCGCGACGGCTGATCCTCCAGCTACAGCCGGTCAAGCGCCTCCAGTACCGGGGCAAAGGCCGCGATGCCCTCGGCGGTGTTGGGCGCGCAAATCACCTGCAGATGGCTGATCCCCTCATCGGCGAATCCCTTGAGCGCAATCGCCATCTCCTCGGCCGTTCCCTGCAGCGGCCTGCCACCGCCATCGGGCGCGGTCGAGACCAGCCGAGGGGTCACCCCTGGCGCCATGGCAAGAATCGCGGCCGAACGTCCAAGCGATTTCGGATCGCGCCCCACGGCAAGGCAGGCGGAGTCGACCTTTTCGCGGATCGGCGGCACCGCCTCCGGCCAACTGCTCCCCCAGGTCAGCCAGCCATTCCAGACGTCGGCGTACCGCGCAACGAGCTCGAGCATTCGCGGCCCCGTGCCGAGCGCGCCGATGACGATCTCCGGCCCGTTCGGGCGAAGCGGGCGGGGATGAAGTTCGCAGTCGCGGACGGTGTAGTACTCGCCCGCGAAATCGCAGCGTCCCGTCCGCAGCAGCCGGGTAATGATCTCAAGCGCCTCCGCGAACCGGGACACCTGATGGTGATACGACAAGCCGAACGCGAGATGCTCCGGTTCGTGCCGTCCGCTGCCCAGCCCGAGGATCAGGCGACCGCCGCTGATCTCGTCCGCCGTCGAGGCCATCTGCGCCAGCAGCGCGGGTGCCCGGAAACTGGTCGCCGCCACCAGCGTGCCGATCTCCACCCGATGCGTCGCCACCGCGAGCGCCCCGAGGGTGACGCCCATCTCCCATGCGCCTTTCGGCGGCTGGCCCGGATCGAAAATCGTCAGGTGATCCGGAATCCAGACCGAGTCGAACCCGGCCTCCTCGACTGCGCGCGCCATCGCCAGGATGTCAGCTCCCCGCGCACTGCCCCCGTCCATCTCGCTCTCGACAATCGGGATGAACGCCCCGACCTTCAGCGGTCTTGCCATCGCCTCGACTCCTGTCACGCCTGCGCCATTATCACCCCCGGCAGTCGGCAGCGGGACGATCGGGCGAGATCCGGCGCTACGCGGCAAACTGCCCGCATCCGGCGCGGGGCCGGCGGCGATTTCGCGGGGAGCGCGCGATGACCACTCACCCCACACGGCTCTGGGAGAAGCTTCGGCGGGATCAGATCGCCGTCGAGGCGCGGCAGGGGGCGATCCTCCTGCAGCCAATCGGCGCGATCGAGCAACACGGGCCGCACTTGCCCGTCGACACCGACATCGCGGCCGTCTGTGCCGTTTGCGAGCGCGCCGCACTGCGGTTGGATGATCCGCCAGCGCTGGTGCTTCCGGCCATTCACTGGGGACTTTCGCCCTACTGGTTGCCCTTCGCCGGGACGATCTCGCTCTCCCCGACGACCATTCTCGCGTTGTTCGACGATATCGGCGCGAGCGTGGCCGCGCATGGCTTCGACCGGATGGTCATCGTCAACGGGCATGGCGGCAATGCCGGCATCGTCGCCGTCGCAGCCACCAACCTCGCGAAGGTCGGCGTCCGGGCGGTCGCCCTTTCGTGGTGGGATCTCCTGCGGGGCGACCTTGCGACGCTGACCCCGCGCGACGGCGGCCACATCGGCCATGCCGGACAGACCGAGACCAGCGTGCAACTCGCATTGCAACCCGAGCGGGTCGCCTTCGACCTCGCGCTTCCCGGACTCGGGTCCGATCTGGCCGCCGCCGTCACGGGTGAGTTCTGGGGTGTCGGGTACGCTCCGCCCGACCCGATGCGAGAGGCCCCGCACGGCGTCTATGGCGACGCGTCCGCCGCGACCGCAGAGGCCGGAGCGGAGGTTATCCGGCTCGCCTCCGACCGCCTCGCTACGTACACGAGGGCGTTCGCAGCCGAATGAGCGCCGTGGCACGAATCCGGCGGCACGGCTTCTCAGGGCGCAGTCACGCGCCGGGAGGAGCATCATGGATCGACACGACCCCTGCGAGGACCGCGTATCGCTGATCTTGCACGACCGCTACACGGTGGATGAACTGGCAACCGTCCTGAACATCGACCCGCGCCGCATCGAGCAGGCGATCTTTCACCGGGAGCTCGCCGCCGAGGTGGTCAACCATCATGTCATCGGCATCGAGCGGAGCGCCGCCATCGCCTGGCTGGGAGACGGCGCGCCGCTCGGTGGCGAGTAAAACGCGCCCGCGGTCTATCCGGCGATCCAACCGCCATCCGCAACCAGCGTCGCACCATTCACAAAACTCGCCTCGTCCGATGCGAGGAAGAGCACGGCATTGGCCATCTGCTCGGCCACTCCGGTCGGCGGTCCGTCCCCCATCCGCTTCTGGAGCATCGCCATGCCGCGCTCGCTCGGCTCGCCGCCGATGGAGATGCCGGTGGCAATAGCGCCGGGAGCGAGGCCGACGCACCGTACTCCTGTCCCAAGGTAGCTCGCCGCGATGTTCTCGGTCAGCCCGATCAGCGCATGCTTGGAGGAGGTATACGCCGCGCCGCCCAGACCACCCACCACGCCAGCGACGGAGGCGACGTTGACGATCACCCCGCTGCCTCGCTCCACCATTGCCGGGATGACGGCCCGGCTCAATCGCATGGGTCCGGTGAGGTTGACGGCGAGCACGTGCTCCCAAACCTCGTCGGTCATCTCGCCGACCGGCAGGATGCGGTCCACGATGCCCGCGTTGTTCACAAGGATGTCGATCTTCCCGAGTTTGCGCGCGGCTGCGACGAGCGCGTCGACATCGGCCTGCCTCGCCACGTCCGCACGCACCGAAACGACGCCGGGAATCGCGGCCGCCGCTGCGACGCCGCTGTCCGTCACGTCCGCCGCGACGACCTTGGCGCCCTCGTCCACGAACCGCTGGACAATCGCCAGCCCAATGCCCGCGCCGCCTCCGGTGACGATCGCGACCCTTCCGTCGAGTTTCATGATGGAATCCTTCCTCATCGAGGGGTGTGGACCTGATCTAGGAGGCAGGGGGCTTCACGGTGGAGGCCGCCGCGAGATCGAGGAATTCGAGGCTGACCACCGAGAACACCGCGCGCAGCGAGGTCTTGTCCTCCGGGTTGATCACCCAGGCGGGCTGAAAGATGTCCCGGAGCGGCTCGCCATTGAACTCGGTCGCGACGATCACCGGATCGGAGCTGCCCTCGGGAGCAATCTCGATCCAGGAGAAGACCGAGGTGTACCCGTCCGCCCCGGTCACCACCACGCCCATCCGGGCAAGCGACTCCTGTCCGACCAGCGGCATGCAGGCATTGATCACGTCGTAAAGCAGCGGCCCGCTGGCGGTGAAGTGCGCCCCCTCATCGGCGTCGCTCCACGCGCCGGAAACGCCATGGGGAGGCAGCGCGTCCAGATCGGCAACGGTCAGCTTTGCCTGCTGACCAACCTCGCCGCCGACCGAGATCGTCAACGCGTCTTCCGCACGCGCCCCCGACTTCCCGAGCACGACCGCTCCGCCTGCCGCCGCCGCCAGCGCCAGCGCCGCCCGACGGGTCGTCGTCACCTCACTCAGGGCCACCCTACTGCCTCCCGCATCAGTCCACATCCTTGCGGTCCCAGCATAGCACCGGGCATGACGCTTCATGCATGATCCGGGCCTCGGGCTATGATCAACCGGAAGAATCGGTCAACAGGAGGAGAAATCACGATGGAATTGCGACGCCTCGGTTCCACAGGTCACATGAGCAGCGTACTCGCGTTCGGCGCATACGCCCTCGGCAAGCAATCGCAGGAGGACGCCGACCGCACCATCGAACTCATGCTCGGCCGGGGCGTAACCCATATCGATGTGGCGCCCTCCTACGCCGACGCCGAACTGCGCCTCGGAGATTGGCTCAAGCGCCACCCCAGTCCGGCCATCTTCATCGGCTGCAAGACCGAACAGCGCGACCGGGCCGGGGCCCGCGAGGAACTCCTCCGCAGCCTCGACCGATTCGGCCGCGACTGTCATGACCTGTACCAATTGCACGCGGTCTGCACCCCGGAGGACCTCGACGCCTGCTTCGCTCCCGGCGGTTCCATGGAGGCCATTCTCGAGGCCCGCGACGAAGGACTCGTCCGGCACATCGGCATCACCGGTCACGGCTGGCAATCGCCCGCCACGCATGTCGCCGCGCTCGACCGCTTTCCCTTCGCCACGGTAATGACCTCGGGCAACCGCATGATGGCGAGCCGCCCCGGCTACCGCCGTGATTGGGACGCACTCCTCGCGCGCTGCGTGCGCGACGACGTTGGCGTCCATGTCCTCAAGGCAACGGCAAAGGGCCCATGGGGCGACCGCACTCCCACGCACAACACATGGTATGAGCCGCTGACCGCCCCGGATGACGTGCGGAACGCGGTCGCCTGGCTGCTGGCACAGCCCGTCACCACCCTCTGCACGGCGGGCGACGCCACCCTGCTCCCCGACCTCCTGGATGCCGCCGAACGCTGGCGAGAATCCGATCCCGCCGCAGCCGACGCGCTCCTCGCCGATCCCGCCTATACGAACTTCTTCGACGCTGCCTGACGCCGCCATGAGCGGCTGGCTTCCCGCGATCCCGGCCGGCGCGATGTCGCTTGCGGAACCGGAAGTGGCTCTCAGCGACCTCGTCCTTGCGATCATCGCGACGTGTTCCGGCGTGTTGATCGCGCGGCTGCCAGTCTCCGCCGCCGCTCGGCCATTGCGGCAGGGGTTTGTCCTGCTGTTCTCGACCCTTGCGGCGGCGGCGCTGCTCGGCGCGCTCGATCATGGGGTGTTGCGACCGGCCGGCGGCGCCGCTCACGCCATCACATGGTCCGCGACCTTGCTGCTGGTCGGCGCGCTCGGGGCAATCGCCGCCCTGATCGCCGGGAGATTGCTGCTGCTGCCCCGCGGCGTGCGCCTCTCCGAGGGGGCAGCGGCCCTGCTGATGATCACCCTGACCGCCCGGATCATCTCCGGCGGCGGCGACTTCTCCCTCGCCATCGCCGCCTACCTGCTTCCCGCGCTCTGGCTCCTCATCACGCTGATCTGGCTGGGCCTCCACGGTAAACGTTCCGGCGCGCTGACCGCAGCGGCGGGGGTCGCGCTCAATCTCGCGGCATCGGCCATCCAACGGTTCGGGGTCGGCTCGGGCGACGACTGGCTGGGTCACAACACCCTCTACCACTTCGTCGCTGGTGCCGGGTTCCTGCTCATCGCCGTCGGGGCGAGGCATATGCTGAACACACCCGAATCCCCGGCCCTGAACGAGCGCGTCAACCCGGAAACGTAACCCGGTCAGCCAGCCACCGATGGTATCCTCGTGCCGGCGCGCGCGACTGCGCCTGCCTTCGGGACAACCTATCGGGAGCAGTACATGTCCACCGCCACCGCGAAGAAGTACCGCGAACTGCGCGAAGCACAGGGTTGGTCGCGCGAGGAGCTGGCCCGCAAGATCGACCGCCAAACCGGCGACGTCGAAAGCTGGGAGAACGGCGATTCGGAACCTGACGAGGAAACGCACGCCCGTCTTGCCGACGCCTACGGCATGTCGCAGGACGCCCTTCGCCACTACGGCAATTTCGAGCATCACGAAGAGCGCGAAACCGACAAGATGCAGCGGCGGGCCGAGCGGAACTGACCGGCAGGCCGGGGCACGCACACGTGAGGAACGCCCTGTGGCGGTCGTCACCGTTGCTGGCGACGTCGCTCGTATTCCTGCGGACCAGCCTGCGCCGGTTTCACCAGGCGCAGGCTGGTCCGTTCCCGGGTTGGCTCGTTGCATTCGGGAGAATCCACGACCGGTGCCGGGAGCGGGACTCGAACCCGCACGGCCTTGCGGCCACCAGCTCCTAAGGCTGGCGTGTCTGCCATTTCACCACCCCGGCCGGGGCTGCTCCAGTTTACCCCGCCTGCGAGCTCGGCAGACTCCGGTAAGATGCGGCGGCAACGTGCGCGATCCCTCCAGTGAAGGAGCCCTGACGTGAGCAAGACCGCCATTCCCTGGAATCCCTTCGGCCGGACCGGCTTCGACGTGCCTCCGATTTCCATCGGCTGCGCTCCCCTCGGCAACATGCCGGAAGCCTTCGCCTACGGCGTCACCGACGAGGACGCCTACGCCACCATCCGCGCCGCGCTCGACAGCGCCATTCCCTACATCGACACCGCCGCACTGTACGGCGACGGCGAGAGCGAGCGGCGGGTCGGTCACGTCCTCCGCGAACGCGGCGGGCTGCCAAAGGGTGCGGTCCTCCAGACCAAGCAGGGCCGAAACCCCAAAGATAACGACTATTCGGGCGAAACCGTGAAGCGCCGTATGGAGCGCTCGCTGGAACTGCTCGGCATGGACCGCATCGAGATCGTCTATCTCCACGATCCAGAATGGACCACGTTCGAGGCAGCCTTCGCTCCCGGCGGACCAATGGAAGTGCTGATGCGCTTCAAGGAGCAGGGCGTCATCGGCTGCCTCGGCGTGGCGGGCGGCCCGATCCCGCTGGAGATTCGGTACGTCGAGACCGGCGTCTTCGACGCGGTCATCACCCACAACCGCTATACCCTGCTCAACCGCTCCGCCGACCCCCTCCTGACCATGGCCCACGAGAAGGGCATTGCCGTGCTCAACGCCGCTCCCTACGGCAGCGGAATGCTCGCCAAGGGTCCGGACGCCTACCCCCGCTACGCCTATCAGGACGCCCCGGCCGAAATGGTCGATCGCGTTCGCCGGATGGCCGCCATCTGCGACCGTCACGGGGTTCCCCTACCCGCCGCCGCGCTCCAGTTTTCCACCCGCGATCCGCGCATTACCAACACTATCGTCGGCATGAGCAAGCCGGAACGCATCCAGCAGACCCTCGACTACCTCGCCTACCCGATCCCCGATGCCCTCTGGCCGGAACTGCTGGAGGTCCCATTCGACAGCGAGGATCCCGAAACCAATCGCTTCACGCGGTAACGGCATCACCGTCACTTCACGCAACAGGACGCCCCCGGACCCGCAACCGCGTCTCCGGGGGCATCTCGTTGCTGCGCGTGGAGCGGCGTCAGATCCCGCGCTTCTTCCACGGCGCTTCGTCGCTGCGCTTCGGAGGCGGCGGCGGGGCCTGGGCCGGAATCACGTTCGCCGATCCCTCGGCCGCGGCCTTCGCGGCGGCCTCCCAGTCCATCAGCACCTGCGCGCGGACCAGCGGAGCGCTCCACCCCGACCCGCTCGGGTCGATGTTCGAGCGGAACGGCGCCCGCCCGGAAACCCCCAAATCGGCCTTGTAGACCGCTCCCGCGCTGCCGCCCTCGTTGTCGGGGTCGTTGCCGCCCGCCAGCGTCACGTAGGCGTCCCGGTAGTCGGGGCCGCCAAAGGTGACGCTGCTCACCTTGCGCGCCGGGAACCAGACCTTCTCCATGATCGTCCCATCCGGTCCGAAGCGAACCAGATTGGAACCGTCCCAGATGGCGGACCAGATCGTACCGACGCTGTCGACCGCCATGCCGTCGGGCACGCCATCCGCCGCCGGAATGGTCGCAATGACCGTCGGCCGGGAGATTTCGCCGGTCCGATAGTCGTAGTTGAACCGGGTGATCGTGCCCTTGTCGGAATCGGTGTGATAGAAGTGGGTCAGTTCCGGGGAGAACCCCATGCCGTTGGAAAGACCGGCGTCCTCGAGCAGGAGCGTCAGCTCGCCATCGTGGTCGAGCCGGTAGAGACGACCCGGGCGCTTGTCATGCGGCATCGTTCCGCAGAAGACGCGGCCTTCGGGGTCGGCGATCACGTCGTTGAAACGGGCGCCAGCCTCGTCCTCGATCTCCTCGCGCAGGGTCGTCAACGCACCATCGCGCAGCAGTCGGACGGCGCCATTGTCTCCGAAAAGCAGCATCGAGCCGTCGCGTTGGAAGGTGTATCCGCCAACCGAGCCGCCGGCGCTGATGACCAGTCGGGTTTCACCCGTTCCCGGCTCGTGTCGGTAGAGCTTGCCTGCCGGGATATCCACCCAGTAGAGCGCCTGCTCCTCGTCGTTCCAGAGCGGGCCCTCGGTGGTCTCGCACTTCTCCTGGGCGAGCAGGTCCATGTTCGCGAGCAACGCCATCTGCTCCATACCTCCGTGCCGGGAAACCCTACGTTCCCGCAGATCATCCATCATTCCGCGTCAGCGTGTCTCGGACACTCGCCGCGCTCCACGCTGCTCGGCTACCCTGACCGCAGCACGACGCACGGGAAAAGGACACGCCACGCGATGCTCGGATACCCGAAAACCGAACGACAGGCCGCGCTGATCGATCTTGCCGACCGCCTCGCCGGTCCCATCGCCGAACGCGCTGTCGAGTATGACCGAACCGGAGAATTCCCGTTTCGGAACGTCCAGGACATGCGCGAGGCAGGCTACCTCGCGATCAGCGTTCCCGAGGAATATGGCGGCTTCGGCGCGGACCCGTGGGAAACCGCCCTGGCACAGGAGCGAATCGCCCGCGCGTGCGGTAGCACCGCCTTGCTGACCACCATGCACCTCGCGCTGGTCGGTCGCCTCGGCGCGGGCCGCGCCTGGCCGGATGACGTCTACGCCGCCGTCTGCCGGGAGGTCGTCCGGGATGGCGCGCTCGTCAACACCATCAACAGCGAGCCGACACTCGGCAGCCCATCCCGCGGCGCGCTTCCAACGACGACCCTGACCCGCCAGCCGGATGGCACATGGCTGCTCGACGGGCACAAGAGCTGGGGCAGCCTCTCTCCGGGACTCACCTTCATGTCCGTCCTGTGCACGGTGATCGACAACGACGCGGCTCCCCGCCGCGGCAACGTTCTCATCCGCGCGACCGATCCCGGCGTCCGCATCGTCGAAACCTGGGACACCCTCGGCATGCGCGCTACCGCGAGCCACGACGTGATGCTGGAGCGAATCCCGCTTCCCGCCGACACCGTCATCCTTGCCGACGCCTCGCAGGACCCGCTGCGGACGGCCGGGTGGTCGTTGTTCCCCAGCATGGCGGTCTGGCATGGCATCGCGTCCGCCGCGCGGGACTGCGCGATCACCTACGCCCGCGAGCGCACGCCCAACGGCATGACCACATCCATCGCGGAACTGCCGACCATCCAGAACCGCGTCGCCCAACTGGAATTGCTGCACTGGCAAGCCGGCGCCATCCTGTCG
>CAIPGK010000267.1 GCA_903864575.1 uncultured Chloroflexota bacterium | reverse complement strand
GCTCACCGCGGCGGGCCGGTTTCATCCGGACGACCGCGCTCACGGAATTGCAGGAGAACCAGTACCATCCCCGGAGGGAACGATGGCATCGCGGGGGTTGGCATGGGCAACGGCGACACCTACGGCGTGCTCCGGGGACGCGCCCGCGCATTCCGCCCGGAGTGGCGCGACCATACCCCCCACTTCCAGATGCTGATCGACGGGGCCGGCAGTCCGTTCCGGGTCGCCATCAACACCAAATCCAACGAACCCGGCCCCGGAAACTCCGACCTTCTCTACCTCGTCGACGAAAACTTTCTGCACCCGATCAGCGAGGAACTCCTGCGCCTTCGTCCGGGCTTCACGGCCATGAAGAAGCAGCACGGCGGCGCGGCAGTGGATTACCAGCGAGGCAACCTCTTCGATCGCGCCACGATGCGCCGCATTCCGGCATTCCTGCCCGGCCCAAACAACGATCTCAACGACGAACTCGGCTTCCACGCCACCCGTTCAATCAACGACCCCAAGGTCGAGGTTTTCGTCGTCGGCAACCGCTGGGGGCCGGAAGCGGGTCACGTCGACGAGGTCTTCGATTTCGAGCCCGGCAACGGCATGCACGACATCCATATGAACCAGGGTAATCTGGGCCGCCATGCCCACGGCAACGGCGTCTGGCAGGACGGCGCGGTCTTCTTTCGCGACGCAGCGACCGGTCTTTGGACCGGAGTGTTCCTCGCCTTCCAGGGACAGGCATGGCACACCGACGAACGCGGCGCCCCGGTCGACACCGGCCCGCGCTCCCGGACCGGTTACGAGCCCGGGCCACAGGAACCCGATCTGGCGGTCCGGATCATGGCGGCCGTGGTCAATCCCGAGCGAGGGGAGGACGAAACAGTCACCCTCCTCAACATCACCCCTGCCCCGATCGACCTCGGCGGCTGGGAGCTGGCGGACAAGCGCAATCGTCGCCAGACCCTGCGCGGCGAGATCGGCCCCGGCCAGTCTCGGATGGTGGACATCGCCGATGGCCTCGACATCGGGCGCGACGGCGGCGCGTTGACCCTGTACGATCCGCAAGGATTGAAAGTGCACGGCGTCTCCTGGACCAACCGGGAGGCACGACGCCGTGGTTGGACCGTCACGTTCTGAGCAGTGCGGCGCGCCGCTACGGAGGACCATCCCTGATGACCGATCTCACCCGCGATGAGAAGATCGCCCGGTTCCGGCAGAGCGAGCAGTGGCTTCGCGACGCGATCGCCGGGCTCTCCGATGCGGACCTCTCCGCTCATCCCATTCCCGGCGAATGGTCGATCCGCGAGATCGTCCAGCACATGGCCGATGGGGAGATCATCGCCGCCGGCCGTCTGCGCCGTGTGCTCGCCGAGCCGACCCCGGAACTCGCCGGATACGACGCGGCGGCTTTCGGCGAGGTGATGCACTACCAGGCGCTTCCGGTTGGTACGGCCATGGACGTCTTCAGCGCCGTCCGCAACCACTCCGTCGCGATCATCGAGAACCTCGACGCAGCGCAGTGGAACCGTTCGGGCATTCACACCGAGTATGGCGAGCAGAACGTGGAGCGGATCGTCGAGGGCGGCGGCAACCACGTGGAGGCGCATGTCAACCAGATCAAGGGCGTGCGGGCCGCGCTGGGCAAGTAGCCGCGTCCTTGTTCTCAGGTCATCGTCTCCCGTCATCCTGGGGAACGAGGGATCTCCTGATCGCCGGTTGGCGACGACGAGATCGCCCGTTCCTCGGGATCATGCGCGTGCTCCGCATCCGTGCGTAGCCCATGACCGCCGCAACGCGGAACCCGGCGACTTGCCGGACCATCCTGGATGTGCCCGGGAACTCCCATCTCAACGCCCCGACCTGCGCCCCCACCGGGCGTCGGCGTCCGGAAGGAACGAAAGCAGGATCAGCCCTGCCGCCGCGCCCCAGAGCCACCCGCCGAGCACATCCCCCGGCCAGTGCGCGCCAAGTCGGATGCGGCTCCAGCCCATGAGCAGCGCGGAAAGAATGCAGCAAACCTGCCAGCATCGCAGCCAGCCGCCGTGCATCACCCGAGGCAGCACGCCCGCCACCACCACGAACAGCGCCATCGCGCTGAAGGAATGGCCGCTCGGGAACCCAAGCCCATCCGCCACCTCAAGCACGCGAACCATGTCTGCCGGCGGCCGGGGCCGCTCGACCAGCGCTTTCAGCCCCATGTTGACCGGTCTCAGCAACGCTGCGGCAATGACGAACCCTGCGCCGACCCGGTCCCCTGCCCGCCAGATCAGGACGACAATCGCACCGATCACGGCCACTGATGGCGCCCACAGCCCGATCCAGGAAATGCCCTCCGCCAGCCGGTCGAGCCCCGCCCCTCCGCTCCCCTGCACCCACCCCGCAACAACCGGGTCCAGTCGGAACCAATCCCCCTGGGCGGCGAGGAGCGAGAGCGCCGCCGCGGCCACCGCGAACGCAATGCCCAAGCGCCGGACCGACGCGGCTGTGGCCCCGGTCCAACCAGTAGGCGGTTTCATCGGAATCATCCCCATTTCAGCCATCCCTGCTCCCAGATAACCCTTGACAAACCTCGCCACTGCTCGTACCGTCTACCATACCTTGTGAAACAAGGCACAAGCGGTGACCCAAGAGGCCCCGTAATGCTGCGTTGGACGATTCAACCGAGCCCTGAGCCTCGCCGCCGGACGGGTAGCCCCCGTCCGAAGCGTTAGGCCGTCGCCGCCTCAGGCGGCCAGGTTAACCGGAAATCGACTCCTCCGATCCTGAAAGGACGCGCAGCGTGAACCCCTACACCATGACCGCAACCCATGAGCCAGGCGCCGGGAATGACCCGGTTGCCGTCATGTTCGCGTCGGGAGTTCGATCATGACGATGCATGCCGCGGGGTGCGGCTCCCAATACCCGCTGGCGCCGTCAGCGCGCGGGCGATTGCGTCCAGCGCGCTGACGGCGGCAAAGCAGACCGATCAGCGCTGAACGAACCCACAACTGAATTCCCTGCCGCCGTTCACCACGGTGGCCCGCCCGCGAAGACGGGGAGGAGTAGGGAGCGGACGAGCCTGAGCGATCCGGGGATGGTGGAAGCCCGGAACCGGCAACACCGCCCCGAACGCGCCCCTGAGCGGCCGGCCGAAGAAAGCGCCAACTCCAGTTGGCGGCAAGTAGGTCCGGATGGGTGGCGCCCATGCAGTTATCAGCCGAGAGTGGCGTGGAGCCGGGACTGGCCCGGTCTCACGCGCAAGAGGGGTGGTACCACGGGGAACGACGTCCCCCGTCCCTTCGGTCCGGTGGGGGTGATTCCCGCCGGCGCCGGGCGTCTCGTTACGCTCAACCGAAGGGAGCGCAGGTCCATGTCCACTCCGGAACCCCGCCTTGCCGTCAATCCGGCATCCCGGCCGAATCTGTCCACCGTGCAGTCCGAGGAGACCCTCCTCGGCGCAATGGAGCCGCGCGTCCTCTCCCTCGGCGGCGTCGCGTCCGAGAAACTGCCGGCCTTCACCATCAGCACCCGCCTCCAGGATCGCAGCATCCTGATCGACACCGATCTCACCGCGGATGAAATCGCCGAGGTGCTCGAGACCAGCGCGCGCCTCAAGGCCCTGCGCCGGGCAGGCAAGCCCCATGGCTACCTGTCCGGCAAGACCCTCGGCATGCTCTTCCAGCACCCGAGCACCCGGACCCGCGTCTCCTTCGAGGCGGGCATGGCCCAACTGGGCGGCCAGGCCATTTTCCTCGGCATGAACGATCTGCAGCTCAAGCGCGGCGAAACCATCGCCGACACTGCCCAGGTCCTCAGCCGCTACGTGGACGCCCTCGTCGCCCGTGTCGCGCTGCACACCGACCTGGCGGAACTCGCCAATGCCTCCTCCATCCCGGTCATCAATGGCCTCACCGACCGCGCCCACCCGATGCAGGCGCTCGCCGACCTTCTCACCATGCAGGAGCAGTTTGGCGCGCTCAAGGGACTCAAACTCGCCTACCTCGGCGACGGCAACAATGTCGCCTCCAGCCTGATGCTGGCTGGCGCGGCCATGGGCGTCTCCGTCGCGGTTGCCACCCCGGCCCACCTCGCGCCGCCGGAGGACATCCTCGTGCAGGCGCAATGGCTTGCCGCCGCCAGCGGCGCAGGCAATACCGTCACCGTCACCACCGATCCGCTCGCGGCTGCGAAGGACGCCGACGCGGTCTACACGGACGTCCACGTCAGCATGGGTCAGCTTGACGGGCCGGCGCGCGCGGTCGCCCTCGCACCGTACAAGGTGACCCGCGAGGCGATGGCCGTCGCCAAACCGACCGCCATTTTCATGCACTGCCTCCCGATGCACCGGGACGAGGAAGTCGCGGCCGAGGTGGCCGACGGCCCCCAGTCCGTCATCTTCGACCAGGCCGAGAACCGGCTGCACACCCACAAGGCGGTCCTGTTGCACACATTGTGCAGCACGCCGCAGAGCTTCTAGGGCCGGTGATGATCGACGACTTTGGCCACTCAAACAGCGGCGGCCTCCTCCTCCGGGGCGAGATGCTGGACGACACCCAGATGCCGGCCTCGGTGGCCTCCGGCCGCCTGCACGGGCGCACCGTGCTCAGCGATCTCGACCTCGACGCGCAGGACGTGACCGACCTGCTCGATGCCGGCTCGTGGCTCAAGGACATGCGCATCAAGCACATGCCGCATCCCTTCCTTGCGGGGAAGACGCTCGGCATGATCTTCCAACTGCCATCGACCAGGACGCGCAACGCGTTCCAGGCCGGCATGGACCAACTCGGCGGCCACGTCACCTTCCTCGGCACCGAGGAATCGCATCTGACCCGAGGCGAAACCCTGCACGACACGGCCACCATCATGAGCGGCTACGTGGACGCCATCGCCGCCCGATTCGCCCGCCACTACGATCTCGTCACCTTCGCGGCGGGCGCGAAGATCCCGGTCTACAACGCCCTCAGCGAGCGCTACCACCCGATCGAGGCGCTGAGCGACATTCTCACCCTGCGCGAACGCT
>CAIPGK010000266.1 GCA_903864575.1 uncultured Chloroflexota bacterium | reverse complement strand
TTCCCGCGCCTGCCGCCCGAAGGCCTTGGTCAGCAGCATCCCCGAGACGGACAGGGTCTCTTCCACCAGGGCAGTCAGATCAGCGACGACCTTCTGGGTCGAGGTCGTCACCTCCCGCCGCACCTTGCCGACCTTGTAGGTAAGCACGAGAAAGATCGGCAGCAGCGCCAGCGAAATCAGCGCCAATTGCCACGAGATGATCCACATCGCCACCACGGTCGAGATCGCGGTCGCGAGGTTGCTGACAATGCTCGTCGCGGTGTCCGTCACCACCTGCTGCACTCCGGCGACATCGCTGGAGAGGCGCGCCTGGATTTCTCCGGTGCGCGTCGAGGTGAAGAACCGCAGCGGCATTTTCTGGAGATGGCCATAGAGCGCGTTGCGCAGATCGCGCATTACGTTCTGGCCGATGACGGTGTTCAGCAGGGTTTGGCCGACGCCAATCAGCCCGGTGATGATCGGCAGCACGATCATCAGCCCGACGTACTTGTAGAGCATTCCGAGGTTCTTCTGCGGGATTGCGTCGTCGATGATCAGTTTGAGCAGCAGCGGATTGATCAGCCCAAGCACGGCCACGATCAGGATCGCCACCAGCGTCAAGGCGACGCTGGGCCAGTACGGCCGGAAGAATCCCATGACCCGCCGGACCGTCGCCCGATTGACCGGTTTACCGGCGCCCTCAGGCAGTGGCTTGCCGCCTCCCATCATCCGGCCCGCCCTCGCACCGCTGCCCCTCATGCCGCTTCTCCGTCGATGGACCGATGATCCGCGGCCCCGGAATCGATGAAACCAAACCAGATATCAATGCGTAAAAAAGAGCAAGCGGGGGAGCTCCCCACTCTCCCGCCCTCCCTGACAATGGAGCGTCCCACACGCTCCGAAAATCCCTCCCCAACCCTCATCGACCCGGCAGGCGCTCCCCGCGCTGCGCCGGGTCGGTGCTTTCCGCGATGATGCCGAACAGCGGGGCCGACGACACCAGCCAATCGATGGCGGCCCGCGTCTGCGCCAGCCGCAATTCCAGCACCGCCCGACGGTAATCCCGGTCCGTCCCGCCCGCTTCCCTCGCCACGCCCGCAAGTTGGCGCTCAAGCGACCCGGCAAGCCGTTCCAGCACCTCGCGCTGCTCGCAGATCAGCAGCGGAACCCTGGCCTGATCCAGTGCCCGGACAAAATGGAGCTTGACCAGGAACTCCAGCCGGATTTCCCGCGTATGGGCCACCGGCTCGGCGAACCATCGTTCGAGCTCCTCCCGGCCCGTTTCAGTCAGCCGATGCGTTCTGCGGGCAGGCCGTGCCGCCTGTGCCTCGGTCGCGGACTCGATCCACCCGGACTTCTCCAGTTTCTTCAGGTGGTGGTAGAGCATCCCGGGCTCCAGCCGAAGCACGTCGCCCAACGGTTGCCCGTCCGCGAATGAGCGCGCAAGATCATATCCATGACTCGCGCCTCCGTCGGCCATCGCCAGCAAGCCGAGCAGGGCATGCTCCGCGGGCATCTCCGGCCGCCGCGCCCCGCTCACCGGTGGTAGACCGCCACGAACAGCAGCACCATGACCCCGACGACCGCGGTCAGCCCGACCGACCAGATCACCATGCCGGAAGCGGGCTGGTACGCTCCCGCGTCAATGGCGGTCTTGGCCTTCATGTATCGCCAGCCGCCC
Organism: uncultured Chloroflexota bacterium; assembly: GCA_903864575.1. Taxonomy (GTDB): domain Bacteria; phylum Chloroflexota; class Chloroflexia; order Thermomicrobiales; family UBA6265; genus CADCWF01. The sequence goes on along the minus strand of CAIPGK010000266.1, from coordinate 5,509 downwards.
AATCCGGTCATGCCCAACCCGCCGATGACCAGCACCACCGACATCACCGCCGCCAGATCGAGTTCGCGCGGCCCCGGTTCGGGCAGGAACTCCGAGGCGGCGAAGCCGAGCGCCAGCATCGCCAGTCCCGTCCTCAACCAGGCGAGAAAGGTCCGCTCGTTCGCAAGGTGCGTGCGGGCCCTGCTGTCGGGGTCGGCGGCGCGAACCGTCTCCGTCATCGCTCCGCCTCATCGAGCGCTCGCGCCGCGCTGTCACGGTCCGGGAAGACCCTGAGCCGCGCGACCCGCAGCCCGTCGATCTCCTCCACGCGCAACAGGCGGCCATCAACGCTGATCACCTCGTCGCCAACCTCGGCCGGTCGTCCGAGCTTGCCGAAGACATACCCGCCGACCGTCTCCACGTCATGATCGTCCTCGAGGTCAAGATCGTGAAATTCGCGAGCCTCCACCAGCGTCGTCAACCCGTCCAGCGAGAAGGAGCCATCGGGCGCAATCTCGCCGTCGTCAGGTTCAGCGGCGGGGTCAAGTTCGTCCTCGATGTCGCCGACGATCGACTCGATCAGGTCGACCAGGGTCACCAGCCCAGCCGTGCCGCCGAACTCGTCGACCACGATCGCGATGGGCGTATTCGACTCCCGAAGCCGCTCCAGCAGATCGGACGCAGGCGCCATTTCCGGCACCGCCAGCACATCCGACTTCACCTCCGCAAGATCGAACGGCGGCAATTCACGACCCTCCGCCATGGCCTGCCGCTCCTCGCGCAGCCGCGGCAGCAACCGCTTCACGTTGATCACGCCGACGATATGGTCGAGATCACCCTCGTAGACCGGCAACCGCGAATGCCCAGACTCGGTCGCCATCGCCAGGATTTCATCCACCGACGCCGACGCGGGGATCGCGGACATGGAGGTGCGCGGGATCATCACTTGGCGGGCGTCGAGATCGCCGAACAGGAAGGCGCGGTCGACCAGGTCCTGCTGGGACTCCTCGACCAGTCCCGCCTCGCGGCTGGCATCGAGCGCGAGCCGCAGCTCCTCGGCGGATTGCACCATCGCGTGACCCGCCGCCGGTTCGATGCCAATAGCGCTCACCACCCAATTGCCGATGCTGTTAAGCATGTTGATGACGGGCCGGAAAACAAGCGAAAACAGGTGAATCGGCCGCGACGTCGCCAGCGCGACCTGCTCCGGCCGCTGCAAGGCGAGACTCTTCGGCGCAAGTTCCCCGAGGACGATATGCAGCGTCGTAATCACCGAGAAGGCCACCGCGAACGCGATGGTATGCCCAAACGCTTCCCGATTGCGCTCCGGGATGAAGGTCATGGCGTCGATCGCCGGGCGAAGCAGCCGCGCGAGCGCGGGCTCGCCGATCCAGCCCAGCCCGAGGCTGGCAATGGTGATTCCCAGTTGGGTCGCTGCGATGTACATGTCGAGGCTGTTCAGCCGGGCAAGCACCGATTCCGCCCGCCGGTCGCCCTCCGCGGCGAGGTGCTGGATGCGGGTTCGCCGCACCGAGACCAGCGCGAACTCGGTCGCCACGAAGAAGCCATTGAGCAGGACGAGCGCGATGACGGCGAGCAGCGACAGCGCGGTACTAATCGGGAACTCCTTTTCCGGGACCGGCCGGGGTGGATCGACGCAACCGCGTCCCTCCCCGGCGGCGCAACCGCGCCAAATCACAAGAATACTGCACATCGCCCCCCATTCCCGGCCGCCACGCCGCCATGCCCTCCTGCTCTAGACTTTCCCCGTCCGGACCACGTGCCGGCCGCGCCGCGCCATCGTTCCCGGAGCATCCCGACCCGATGACCTCACCCCTCTCCGAACCCCGCCCGAGCTTCCTGCTGGACCGGCTCACCCCGGCCCAGCGCGCCGTCGCAACCACGCTCGGCGAGGGCTTCCGCGCGGCCGGGCATGATCTCTTCCTGGTCGGCGGCATCGTCCGCGACGCCCTCATCCCGCGCGATCTGCCAGCCGATCTCGACTTCACTACCTCCGCCATCCCGGAGGAGACCAAGGCGCTCGTCGAGCACGCGAACCCGGCTGCGGTCTATACCATCGGCGAACGCTTCGGCACCATCGGCGCGATCTTCGGCGATCCTTCCGACCGCGTCGATGCCGAGATCACCACCTATCGCGCCGAGCACTATCCCGATGAGACCCGCTTCCCAACCGTCCGCTTCGGCGTCTCGCTCGACGATGACCTGTCCCGCCGCGATTTCACCAGCAACGCCATCGCCGCCGATCCGCTTACCGGCGCGTTGCACGACCCGTTTGGCGGAGAGGGCGACATCGCCCAGGGGTTGCTGCGGGCGGTTGGCGATCCCGACGAACGATTCGATGAGGACCCCTTGCGTCTCCTGCGGGCAGCCCGTTTCGTCTCCCAGTTGGGATTCGCGATCGACCGCGAGACCGAGGTGGCGATGACCCGCCACGCCGACGCGCTCGACCGCATCAGCGTCGAGCGCATCCTCGCCGAGCTTACCCAGGTGCTCACCGGAGACTACGTCGCGGAAGGCCTCGAGACCCTGCGCCGCACGGGCCTGCTGGAATCAGCGATTCCCGAACTCGCCCCACTCGCGGCCGAGGCCGGCATGGAGAGCCGCCGCCGAGAAAAGGCCTTGTGGGATCACACCCTGCGCGTCGTTTCCCAGACGCCGCCGCGGCCAGCCGTTCGCTGGGCAGCGCTTCTGCACGACGCCGCGAAGCCGCTCACCCGGGGCTACGACCCCGACGGCGAGGTCAATTTCATCGGTCACGAGCGCGTTGGCGCAGATCTCGCAGGCAGAGCCCTGCGCCGGCTCAAGGCGGACAGAACCCTTGCCGCCGATGTCCGCCAGATCGTCGAGATGCACGGGCGTCCCACCGCCTACGAGCCGGACTGGACCGACAGCGCAGTCCGCCGCCTCGCCCTCGAGGCAGGGCCGGTCTGGGACGATCTGCTCGATCTGGCCGCTGCCGACGTAACGAGCGCACAGGAGTACAAGCAGACCCGGGCCGCCGCGCGGATCGCGGGGCTGCGCCATCACTTCGACCGTTTGCAGGAGGAGGCCGCGCTCGACCGCCTGCAAAGCCCCCTCGACGGCGAGGACTTGAAGCGCCTGTTCAACCGTCCCCCGGGACCCTGGATCAAGTCCCTGAAGACCTACCTGCGAGAGCTCGTCATTGACGGCGCCCTTTCACAGGGCGACACCGCAACAGCCGAAGCGCTCGCCCGCGAATACCTCGCGGCGAACCCAAGCCTGTAGCGAATCGGGGTCCTCTGTTTCGCCAGCTTCAGAGCGGGTTCACGGCCGACATGGGTGCCCTCATCCTGCCCCCATAACCTCCGGTATGAGGAGGGTCTCCTCGCGCCGAATCTCGCCCCCAGGACAACAAGCTCCCCCCCTTCTCCTGCCGGCGCGGGAAAAGGATGTGGGGACGAGGGGCGCGCTGTGGCATGCTGTCGTCCCGGCATCAGCCAGCAACCGCCAGCCCGTAGAACCGTATCGCGTTGCCGCCCCAGATCTTCGCCCGCGCCTCGTCCGAGACCGGTCCGAGCGCCTGCTCCAGCGCAGAGACGACCTGCCCGTACCCACCCGCCAGCAGGCACACCGGCCAGTCCGACCCGAACATCACCCGGTCCTCGCCGAACCATTCCATCGTTTGCTGCACGAATGGCTTCAGGTCTTCCGGGCTCCAGGTCTTCCAATCCGCCTCGGTAATCATCCCCGAGAGCTTGCAGGACACATGGGGCATCCCCGCGAACGGAGCCATCGCATCCCGCCATGAGGCGATCTCCCCGGATGCGATCGGCGGCTTCGCGATGTGATCGACCACGAACCGCACATCCGGCATTTCCGCGCAAAGCCGCGTGGCGGCGGCGATCTGCGGCGGCTTCAGCAGCAGATCGTAGGCCAGTCCCGCGTCAGCAAGCGCGCGCAACCCCCGCTTCACCTGCGGCTGCGACAGCCACTCCGGATCAGGCTCGTCCTGCACCATGTGGCGGACGCCAACCAGCGTCCGCCCATCCGGCCGTGCCCGCAATTCGGCAATGACATCGGCCACATCCGGCGCGAGCAGGTCCACCCAGCCCACGACCCCGGCAACGAAAGGCGTCGCGGCAGCCGTTTCCATGAACCACCGGGTCTCATCGACCGACATCAGCGCCTGCACCAGCACCGTCGCGTCCACCCCATTCTCCCGGAGCAGCGGCGCGAGATCGCCCGGACCGAAGGTTCGCTGGATCGGCTTGATGGCGTCTCCCTGCATCCAGAAGTAATCGAATCGACCCGGGTCCCAGAAATGCTGGTGGCTGTCAACCACCGGCGTCTTGCCGTTCATCGCGTCATCCTCCCGTCGCATCAGCCTGCAGGCTCGGCCCAGAGAGCGGCCAGCGCGGCATCATCGATCCCATGATCCAGCAGCGTCTCCGCACGCGGCACGCCTGAATCGTCCCAGCCGAGCAGCCTCCGGAGCAGGCGCACCCGCTCGCCGAAGGTTTCCCGATCGAACCGCAGTCCAGCCCAGCGGCCTTCGGGAATTGGGTCCTCGAAGAAGCGGTCCGGCAGCGTGTCTTGAGCGGCGGTCAACCCTTCACGGCGGTTGTAGACCTGCATCAGGTGCAGCCGCCGCTCGCCCAGCCGCATGATCTCCCAATCGGATGCGCTCCAGCCCGTGATCGCCTCCAGCAGCGCCGCCAGGTCGGGCAAGGTATAGACCCGCGTGGGCGGTCCGGCAAAGATGCACACATCCAGTGCATCCTCCGCAGACCAAAGGGTCAGCAGGGCCTTGAGATTGCGAACCTTCGCCGGACCGAGATCGTCCATGTCGATGCGTTGCAGGATGCCGAGCGTCCGCGCCCCATCGAGCGAATGTGGCCAGCCCATCCGGGTGTCGAAGTCCCAATCGTGCTCGGCGATGTCATACCGCGGTCCGACGGGCATCGTCGCGTAGCCGAGGCCGAGCCCGGTCTGCGTCCGCGGTTCGAACGGAACGACTTCGAGTCCTTTGACATGCAGGGCGTACCGCTCCGTGCCGTTGCCGGCCGCCGCCGCTGCTCGCGCGGAACCTTCGGCCAGCAGATTCCCGATGCCGCGCCGCTCGGAGATCGCGTCGATGGCCGCCAGCAGCGACTGTCCATCTCCAAACCGGGGAACGTCATCGCCGGAGAGCAACCCGCGCTGATGGCACTCCATCGCCCACGAAATCGTGAATCCGAGCGAGACGGGATCGAGCCCGTACTCGTTGCAGCGGGTGTTCGCCCGGAAGACGGTATCGAGGTCGTCAATCCCGCAATTCGGACCCAGCGTCCCGGGCGCTTCCTGATGCAGGCCGGACGCGCGCACGTCATCTCCCGGCGCGGCATACCGCTTGATGCAATCGTTCGGGCAACCCGGGCAGGCGGCGACCCCCGCCTCCCGCAGGAGGAATCCTTCCGGGCCAAATGCCCCCGCTCCGTCGAAGACGCTGCCCGAATAGTTGCGCGTGCAGAGCGCGGCATCCGTCCCGTGCGTATGGACCCAGCAACCG
>CAIPGK010000265.1 GCA_903864575.1 uncultured Chloroflexota bacterium | reverse complement strand
CGGTTGTCGCCTCGAACCTGCTGGGCGACGGCCTGCAGGAGGCGCTATCTCCGTCGCTCCGCAATCGGTAAGGAGGTCCGGTTCATGGCTCGCACGATCATTCGCAACGGTCTCGTGGTGGCGCCGGGAGGCGCGGTGAGAGCGACGCTCGTCCTCGAGGATGCGCGCATCGCCGGGCTGCTCGATCCGGAGCAGCCGGTGTCGGGGATTGTCGACGCCGACATCGACGCTGCCGGGCTGGTGATCCTGCCGGGCGCGATCGACGCCCATACCCACTTCATCCAGGACGATCCGGCCGTCGATGAGGTGAACCCGGACGAGGTCGAGGGGTTCATCAATGGTGGTCGCGCTGCGGCGGCGGGCGGGGTGACGACCGTGGTCGAGATGCCCCAGGCCGCGCGGCCGACGGTGGACGGCGCGATCTTCCGCCGCCGGGTCGAGCTTGCGCAGCCGGATGCGGTCGTCGACTTCGCGCTGTGGGGCGGGGTGTGCGGCGGGCAGCGGACCGATGCGCTGGACGAGCAGATCGAGGCCGGCGCAGCCGGGTTCAAGGCGTTCATGTGCGACTCGGATCCGTCGTTCCCCGGGGTGGATGACGCGCAGCTGCTGGCCACCCTCGAGCACCTGAAGGACACCCCGTACATGTTCGGGCTGCATGCCGAGAGCGACTCCCTGCTGCAGGACGGGTTGCGCCGGATGCAGGAGAGCGGCCGGAAGGACGCGCTCGCCCATCACGACTCGCGGCCGGCGATCGTCGAGGCCGAGGCGGTGAACCGGGCGATCTTCTTCGCCGAACAGACCGGCGGCTGGGTCCATATCGTCCACCTGAGCGCCCCATCCGCGGCGGAACTGGTGCGTCAGGCGAAGGCCCGCGGGGTGCGGGTCACCGCCGAGACCTGCCCGCAGTACCTCGCGATGGATCATGAGGATCTGGTGCGCTTGAAGGGGTTCGCGAAGTGCGCCCCCGCCATTCGCGACCGGGCGCAGGTCGAGGCGCTCTGGGGATACCTCATCGACGGCACGATCGATTGCGTCACCTCCGACCACTGCGGCTTCAGCGCCGATTCGAAGCGGCGCGGCGAGGAGGACATCTGGGAGGCGCCGAACGGACTGCCGGGCATCCAGACGCTGCTCCCGGTGATGATCAGCGACGGACGGCGGCGCGGGCTTTCGTGGGAGCGGATCGCCGAGTTGACTGCGTCGGTTCCGGCCCGGCTGTGGCATCTCGCGCCGCGCAAGGGGGCGATCACGATCGGCGCGGACGCCGACCTGGTGTTCGTGGACCCCGTCCGGACCTGGACCGTGCGCGACGAGGACATGCTTCACACGCAGCAGTGGACCCCCTTCGCGGGGCGGACGCTGGAGGGCCAGGTGGTTCGCACCATGCTCCGCGGCCGCACGATCTACGATGTCGACCATGGGGTGCTCGCGGAACCCGGTTCTGGCGAGTTCATTCCGGCGCTGGCCGGGTAGGGGAGCGAACGATCCATGGGCAAGGTATTCTCGGTCGATCCGGCGTTCGTGGAGCGCTGCATCATGACGCTGGCGGCGCACGGCGCCGTCGGCGACACCGGCGTGTCGCGCACGACCTACTCCCCGGAGTGGCTCGCAGCGCAGCAGCTTGTGATGGAGTGGGGACGCGGCGCGGGCATGGACGTCCGGATGGACGCCGTGGGCAACGTCTGGGGCCGGATCGAGGGCTCCGAAGGCGGCGCGCCCATCGTGTCGGGATCGCATATCGACTCGCAGTGCCCGGGCGGACGGTACGACGGGGCGCTCGGCGTGATCTCGGCCTATGTCGCGATGAAGACGCTGGTCGAGCGCTACGGTCGGCCGAAGCGGACGATCGAGCTGGTGTCGCTGTGCGAGGAGGAGGGGAGCCGCTACCCGGCGGCCGACTTCTGGGGGTCGCGGGCGATCATCGGGCGGATTGCGCCCGGTGATCCGGAGCGGGTGGCCGCGCTCGACGGCGGCACGATCGCCGACGGGATGCGCTCGGTTGGACTCGATCCCGCCCGGTGCGCCGAGGCGGTGCGGGATGACATCGGCTGCTTCGTCGAGTTGCATATCGAGCAGGGGCCGCTGCTGGAGATGGCCGGGTTCCTGGTGGGCATCGTGACCGGCATCACCGGGCCGCGGGAGTACTGGGTGGAGGTGACCGGCCGTTCGGACCACGCGGGGGCGCGTCCGATGGACACCCGGCTCGATCCGATGGCGGGAGCGGCGGAGATCATCTCGGGAGCGATCAACACCGCGCTGATGATGGGGCGTCCGGCGGTGACGACGGTGGGCCGCATCTCGGCGGAGCCCGGCGCGAGCCCGATCGTGCCGGAAAAGGTGGCCTTCACCATCGACGCGCGCCATCCCGACCCGGTGCAACGGGCGCTGCTGTACGAGCGCCATGAGGAGTTGATGCGCTCGGTCGCCCGGCGGCGCGGACTCGAGATCACCTGGACGATCACCGGCGAGCACGAGCCCTGCCCGTGCGATCCCGAGCTGGTCCGGATTTTTGCGCAGGCGGCGGCGGATCAGGGGATCGCGGCGATGCCGATCCCGAGCGGCGCGGCCCACGATTCCCAGCAGTTCGCCCTGATCGCGCCGGTGGCGATGATCTTCGTGCAGAGCCTCGATGGGCGCAGCCACACCCCGGCGGAGTTCACCTCGATCGAGCACGCGGTGGCCGGAATCGAGGTGCTCGCCGAGGGCCTGCGCCGTCTGGCGTGGTAAGCCAGCCGCGGCTCGGTCTCGAGCTGCCGGGAGAACCAGCCGTGCCGGAAATGGCGCGGCTGGCGAGGCATGCCGAGGACCTCGGGATCGACTCGATCTGGGTGACCGAGACACGCTTCACCCGGGATGCGGTGACGAGCGCGGCGGCGGTGGCGGCGGCGACCAGCCGCGTCCGGGTCGCCACCGCGGTGATCAACCCGTACACGCGGGGTGACGTGCTCACCGCGGTGACGACGGCGTCGCTCGACGAGCTCGCCGGGGGCAGGTTCGTGCTCGGGATCGGTCCGGGCTCGCCGGACGTGCTGGCGCGCCAGGGGATCGCGTTCGAACGGCCGCTGGGGCGGCTGCGCGCCTGCGTGGAGACGGTCCGCGCCATGCTTCGGGGCGAACCCGGACCGGACGGGGCGACGCTCGATTTCGTTCCCCTGCGCGCGGAGGTTCCCATTCATCTGGGGGTCACCGGCCCGCGCGCGCTGGCGCTGGCGGGGGAGATTGCCGACGGGGTGTTGCTCAACGGCTTTCTGCCGGTGGAGTACGTCCCGCGGGCGGCCGCCAGCATTCGGGCGGCGGCGTTGGCCGCGGGGCGCGATCCGGGCGCGGTCGAGATCGCAGGATCGACGGCGGTCTCGGTCGATGACGACCCGGCGCGAGCCATCTGGCTGGCGCGCCCGATGGTCACGACCTATCTCGCGCTCTTCCCGAACATCGCTCGCGAGTCCGGCATCGACCCTGACCGCCTGCTCGCGATTGTCGCGGCGTGGCGAGCAGGTGGTCTCGCCAGGGCAGCCCGGCTGGTGCAGGACGAAGACATTCGGCGGTTGGCCTGCGCCGGCGCGCCGGAGGAGGTACGGCACGCGCTCGCGGTTCGTCGCGCCGCCGGGGTCGACCTGCCGGTGATCAGCTTCGTCGATCCCGCCATGCATCGCCATCTGGCCGCGCTGGCGGGATGACTCCGGCGGCAGGGCGTCCCGGATTCGAGGGACCGGGCGGCACGACGCGCCGCGCGAGCGCCTGTGATTGGGCGTGGGCCAGCCATGCATGTGCAGCAGTTCAACGGCTGCTTCGGCTCGTTGACGGAGAGGGGCGCGCCGTTCGTCGGAATGTTGCCCAATCCTGTGATGGAACCGGAAACTGCCGGTTAATCTGCTAGTCAATCCTCTAGTCAATCCTCGTGGTCAACTCCGAAAGCGCGTGGCATGCTGTCTGACAGGCACAGTTTGCCGGGGGTGAGTGCTGTCCGGCGCGTTTATGGGAGGAGCACCAATGGACGGTTCATCGTTCGATCGCATCGCCCGGGCGCTTGGCGCGGGGATGTCCCGCCGGT
>CAIPGK010000264.1 GCA_903864575.1 uncultured Chloroflexota bacterium | reverse complement strand
GCTGGCGGCGTCGGCGGCGACGATCGCATCGACATCCCCGAGGAAATCCAGACGCAGCTGGCCGATGTCGTCGAGGAGCCCGAGGCAGACCTCGAGCGAGACCTCGATGTGCTCCAGCGCCTGGACCCGAATTTCATCAACGACCCCGTCCGCCTCTATCTTCGCGAGATCGCCGAGACGCCGCTCCTCACTCACGCGCAGGAGATCGAACTCGCCAAGGCTGTCGAGGACGGCAGCCTCGATGCGACCCAGCGATTCGTGCGCGCCAACCTGCGGCTCGTGGTCTCCATCGCCAAGCGCTACGTCAATCGCGGTCTCACCTTGCTGGATCTCATCCAGGAAGGCAACATCGGCCTGATGCGCGCGGTGCAGAAGTACGACTGGCGCAAAGGCTTCCGTTTCAGCACCTACGCGACCTGGTGGATTCGGCAGGCGATCACCCGCGCCATCGCTGACCAGAGCCGGACCATTCGCCTCCCGGTCCACATGGGCGACTCGATCTCCCGCTATCGCAAGACGCTCAACCTCCTCGCGCAGGAACTCGGTCGCCAGCCGAGCCCGGAAGAAGTCGCCGAGGCAATGAGCGTTCAGCCTGAGAAAATTCACCAGATCGTCCAGGCGGCCCAGCGCACGATTTCCCTTGAGACGCCGATCGGCAGCGAGGATGAGACCAGCCTCGGCGACCTGATCGCCGACGAGGTTTCCGAGACCCCGTACGAGGCTGCCAGCGAGTCGATGTTGAAGCGCGATGTCAACGCAGCGCTCGATAGCCTGAGCCCGCGCGAGAAACTCGTGCTGCAACTTCGCTTTGGCCTCGGTCACGGCCACCAGCATACGTTGGCCGAGGTGGGAGAGCAGTTGCAGATTAGCCGCGAACGCGTGCGCCAGATCGAGAACGAAGCACTCCAGAAACTTCGTCGTCTCGATGGTGACCGGCTCTTCGCCTACCACCAGGAACTCTGATTCGAACGGGGTCGGAACGAAGAGATCTCGGCCGGGTCGCGTGTCGAACGCGGCCCGGCCGTTCCAGTTTCCGGCGCCGAATGGATTATCCGGCGTTGTACACCCGGTTCCACTCGTTGAGCGTCCAGGATGCCGCCACGCCGATTTCCGAATACGGGTCGTTTGCGATCAACTCCCGAACCTCGGCTTCGTCTGCTGCCTCGTAGATGATCAGCGCACCGGTATCATCGACAAAGGGGCCGCTTGCCACCAGTTTGCCCTGCTCCAGCAGACCCGCAAGATATTCGCGATGGGCAGGTCGTGTCGCAAGTCGCTCCTCGGTGTTGTCGGCGAACGTGAACATGTACGCGAATTTGGCCACTTTTGTCCTCCTGCTTTTTGCCGTCCTGATTGACATTCTCCGGTAGCCTACCCTTGACCGCGCCGAACCGCGAGGGCCACCAGCGAAATTGGCTGCGCAGCACAGGGCCGCAAGGCTGCGAGGACCGCACTACGATGACCGACTCCGCCATCGCCGCTCAAGCCATCGACGACAGCCGCGTCGTTCCGCTGCGTCGCCAGTATCTCCAGATCAAGCAGCGATTCCCGGACACCATTCTCCTGTTTCGGCTTGGCGATTTCTACGAGACCTTCGACGAAGACGCGGAGCTTGCCGCCAGATTGCTCGATCTCGTGCTGACCGGGCGAGACATGGGAAAAGGCTATCGTGTTCCGATGGCAGGTCTTCCCCACCACGCCGCAGAGGGGTACATCGCCCGACTCGTTGCGGCTGGTCACAAGGTTGCAGTCTGCGAACAGGTCGGTGAAGTGCAGAAGGGGCGCGGGCTGGTCGACCGCGACGTAACCCGAGTGGTCACCCCCGGGACGGTCACCGATGCATCGATGCTTGAGTCACGGCGCAACACGTACATCGCCGCAGTCGTCATCGACGGCTCCAGAGCCGGAATCGCCTATTCCGACGTCTCCACCGGTGAGTTCCGGGTCTGCCAGCTTCAGCCAGGTCCAAACGACGGGGTCGAATCCGCGGTCGCTCGGGAACTCCTTCGTCTTGGCGCAGCAGAAGTTGTGCTGCCGCAGACGACGATCGATGCCAATCCCGGCTGGCTGCCCGAAGGCACAAGCCGAAGCTCCGTCGAAGACTGGCGGATCACCACCCAGCGCTCGACGGAAACGCTGGAACGGCAGTTCAGGGTCGATTCACTCGACGGATTCGGGCTCACCGGAATGCCGCTCGCCACGCGCGCGGCCGGCGCGATCGTCGCCTATCTGCAGGATACGCAGCGATCGAGCCTCGACCAGATTCGCTCGCTTTCGGTCTACTCCACTGACGGTTTCATGTCTCTCGATGCCCAGACGAGGCGCAATCTGGAGCTGACAGAGAGCGGCCGGGGGGAACGCCGCCACAGCCTCATCGCCGTACTCGATCAAACGCTCACCCCTATGGGCGCTCGGATGTTGCGGACCTGGATCGGTCAGCCGCTGCTCGATCTTGCGGCGATCGGCGAGCGTCAGGACGCGGTCGAACACCTCCTTGACGAACCGCTGATGCGTTCCCGGATGCGGAACGCGCTCAAGCCCGTCGCGGATCTCGAACGTCTCGCGAACCGTGCCGTCATGAAGACAATCCATCCACGCGAACTTGCCTCCCTGCGCGCTTCGCTGGCGGCGTTACCCGACGTCGCCGCTGCGGCCTCTTCGCATCCGGACGCGCATCGGCTCCGGTCCGTTCTGGATGCGTGCGGACAGGTACAGGACCTCCTCGACGGCGCGATCGCGGC
>CAIPGK010000263.1 GCA_903864575.1 uncultured Chloroflexota bacterium | reverse complement strand
CCGAGGGCGATGATGGCGGTGATGCCGGCGATGGCGATGACGCCCAGCACGAGGGCGTATTCCACCATGTCCTGGCCCTCGTCCTCGCGAACGATCCGGGCGATGAGGTCGGTCAGCCTGGTCATGGTCGTGAATCCTTTCATAGCTGTCGGGTGTCGGGTGCGGAGTTGCGACGCCGGTTAGTCGACGGCGGGGACGCCGGTGTTGGCGTCGGTCCAGAGGTCGGCGACCTTCGGGCCGAGGGCGATGATGGCGGTGATGCCGGCGATGGCGATGACGCCGAGGACCAGCGCATACTCGACCATGTCCTGGCCGGCGTCCTCGCGGATGATGCGGGAAACGAAGGTGGAGATGCCGTTCATGTTCGTGCTCCCTTCTGGCGGCGGGCGGCGGTCCGGAGCCGTTCCGGTCCTTCGTGCCCGCTCCCCGGCGCGTCCCGGGGCGTTTGTTCTCACGGGCATATTCAAGCAGGCTGCAAGGGGTTTGAACATTCGGAAAATAGGCTGGTGCGGATGAACCAGAGAGAATGACACAAATGAGGGAGCGCGCACTGACACAGTGCGGCGGGCGCCGGGCCGGGGGGCGTGGCGGTGTCACGGGTAGCCGCAACTACCGCGCTGCGCGGGTGGGTGGCGTAGTGTCCGACCTGCAAGCCTTCAGGGCATGGTGCGCGGGGAGACCCGCAATTCCTGACCGGCGGTGAAAGCCCGCGAGCGCTTCGGCGCAGATCCGGTGAGATTCCGGGGCCGACGGTAACAGTCCGGATGGAAGAAGGCGCGCAGTGGCGGTCCGCATCTGGCGGGCGCGTGGCGTGATGCCGTGAGCGGCGTCGCGGACGCGCTGTCCGGTGGACGTCGTCGCAGGCGTGCATCCCCATCACCCCCGCGGGCTCAGCCCCCGGGGGTGTTCGTTTTCCCGGGGACCGGCGATGGCGGGGCCTGACGGGTGAACGAGCAGACCGACCTGACATTCATGGATGAGGCGCTGCGGCTGGCGGGACGGGTGCAAGGGCGCACCTGGCCGAATCCTGCAGTGGGCGCGGTCGTCGTGCGCGGCGGCGGGATCGTGGGGCGAGGAGCGACGCGGCCGCCCGGAGGGGCGCACGCGGAGATCGGCGCGCTGCGGGAGGCCGGGGAGTTGGCTCGGGGGGCCACGCTGTACGTGACGCTGGAGCCGTGCTGCCACACCGCGAGGACGGGACCCTGCGCCGATGCGGTGATCGAAGCTGGCGTGGCGCGGGTGGTGGCGGCGGTGGAGGATCCCAACCCGCTGGTGGCGGGCGGGGGATTCGCGGCGCTGCGGGCGGCGGGGATCGCGGTGGAGACGGGCATTCGCGCCGAGGCGGGGGCGCGGCTGATCGCGGGGTTCGCCCACCGGATGCGGACGGGGCTGCCGCTGGTGACGCTGAAGTGGGCGATGACGCTCGACGGGAAGATCGCGACGCGGACGGGATCCTCGCAGTGGATCACGGGGCCGGAGGCGCGCCGGGAGGTGCACCGGATGCGGGACCGGACGGACGCCATCGCGGTCGGCAGCGGCACGATCCGGGTGGATGACCCATTGCTGACGACGCGGCTGGAGGAGGGCGACGCCGGGGAGGGCGGGCCGCACTGCCCGTTGCGGGTGGTGCTGGACCGCTCGGGGTCCGTGCCGTTCAGCTCGAAGTTGCTGGACCGGGAGACGCCGGGGGATGCGCGGGTGATCGCGGGACCGGGGGCGAGCGCGGGGTGGCGGGATGGGCTGGCCGCGCGGGGGGTCGCGGTGACCGTGGTGGAGGCTGAGGGGGATGCATGGCTTCCGGCGGCGCTGCGGGTGATCGGCGAGTGGGGGGTGAACGAGTTGCTGGTGGAAGGCGGCGGCCGGTTCGCCGGGGGCCTGCTGGACGCGGGACTGGCGGGTCGGGTGGCCGCGTTCATCGCGCCGAAACTGGCGGGCGGCGAGGCTGCGCCGTCGCCGCGGGCCGGGCTGGGGGTGGCGGAGAGGGGGAGCGCGTGGCGGGTCGAGCCGGAGCGGACGATGTGGTTCGGGCCGGACCTGCTGGTGGAGGGGCGGGTCGTTTCGGGGGAGGGCAGCGCGGATGTTTAGCGGGATCGTCGAGGAGATCGGCACGGTGGCGCGGATCGACACCGCCGGGGCCGCGCCGCTGGAAATCCGCTGCGGGACGGTGCTGGAGGACGTGCGGCTGGGCGACAGCATCGCGGTGAACGGGGTGTGCCTGACGGTGGCGGCGTTCGACGGGAACGGATTCACGGCGAATGTGCAGCCGGTGACGTTTCGGCTGAGCAACCTCGGGCGGCTTGCGCGGGGGGCGCGGGTGAACCTCGAGCGGTCGGTGGCGTATGGGGGGCGGATCGGCGGCCATTACGTGCAGGGGCATGTGGATGGGGTCGGGACGGTGGCCGGGATGTCCGGGGAGGGGCCGTCGGTGATCGTGCGGATTGCCGCGCCGGAGGAGGTGCGGCGGTACGTGGTGGAGCGGGGGTACATCGCGGTGGATGGCGCGAGCCTGACGGTGATGGCGCTGCACCCGGACGGGTTCTCGGTGTCGCTGGTGCGGCATACGCAGGAGGGGATCACGCTGCCGGGCAAGCGGTCGGGCGATCCGGTGAACCTCGAGGCGGATGTGCTGGGGAAGTACGTCGAGCGGCTGCTGGGCCAGCGCGCGCCGAGCGCCGACGAGCGGCTGATGGGCGCGCTGGAACGGAACGGATGGGGCTGAGATGAGCCGATGGGCGAGGAACCGGACCGATGAGCCGATGAGCCGATGAGCCAATGAGCCGATGAGCTGATGAGCCGGGATGGCCGGATGCGGGAAGCGAGGGATGCAGATGATTCACCTGACAGCGCCTGAAGCGATCGCGCGGGTGGCGCGCGGAGCGTTCGTGATCGTGACGGACGACGCGGGGCGGGAGAACGAGGGCGACCTGACGATCGCGGCGCAGTTCACGACGCCGGAGGCGGTGAACCTGATGGCGACGCATGGCAGGGGGCTGATCTGCGTGGCGATGACGGGGGAGCGGCTGGATGCGCTCGACCTTCCGCTGATGGTGGCGCAGGAGCGGAACGGGTCGGGGTTTGGCACGGCGTTCACGGTGTCGGTCGAGGCGCGGCAGGGAGTGAGCACGGGGATCTCGGCGGCGGACCGGGCGCGGACGATTTCCCTGCTGGCGGACCCGACGGCGCGGCCGGGGGATTTCGCGCGGCCGGGGCATGTCTTTCCGCTGCGGGCGCGGCCGGGCGGGGTGCTGGAGCGGCCCGGGCAGACCGAGGCGGGGGTGGATCTGGCGCGACTGGCCGGGCTGGAACCGGCGGCGGCGATCTGCGAAATCATGAACGCGGACGGGACGATGGCGAGGATGCCGGAGCTGGAGCGGTTCGCGGAGGAGCACGGCATCGGGATTGTGACCGTGGCGGACCTGATCGCGCACCGGGAGCGGATCGGGGACCGGTTTGGGCTGGAGCGTCCGGCGGGCATCGCGCGGGGGGCGGCGGCGCGGCTGCCGACCCGGCATGGGGAGTTCACGCTGACGGCCTACCCACGGGCGGGGAGCGATCAGCCCGATCTGGCGCTGTCGATGGGAGCGATCGGGGACGGCGAGCCGGTGCTGGCGCGGGTCCACTCGGAGTGCCTGACGGGGGATGTGTTCGGCTCGGGACGGTGCGATTGCGGGGAGCAGTTGCAGCGGGCGCTGGCGCGGATCGCGGCGGAGGGGCGCGGGGTGCTGCTCTACCTGCGGCAGGAGGGGCGGGGGATCGGGCTGCACAACAAGCTGCTGGCCTACCAGTTGCAGGACGAGGGACTGGATACGGTGGAGGCGAACGAGCGGCTCGGGTTCCCGGCGGACCTGCGGCAGTACGGGGCGGCGGCAGCGATGCTGCGGGATCTCGGGGTTGGGCGGGTGCGGCTGCTGACGAACAACCCGCGCAAGCTGGATGGGCTTGCCGGGGATGGGATCGAGATCGTGGAGCGGGTTCCGCTGATGGTCGAACCGGGCGAGGAGAACGCGCGGTATCTCGCGGCGAAGCGCGACCGGCTCGGTCACCTGCTGTCCGAGCAGGGCGCGGCGGACTGAGCGGGGGCGTTGGGTTTCGGGTATCGGGGGAGAAGGTTTGGACCTGCTCCCTGATGTCCGACACATGACACCCGGCGCCCGGTACCCAACACCCGATACCCGATACCCGATACCCGATACCCACGAGGAGATGACAATGGCGACGTTCGAGGGAATGTTGACGGCCGAGGGGCTGCGGATCGCGATGGTGCTGGCGCGGTGGAACAGTTTCATCGTGGAGCGGCTGAAGGAAGGGGCGCTGGATGCCGTGCGGCGGCATGGCGGAGATGTCGATGGGGTGGATGTCGCGTATGTGCCGGGATCGTTCGAGATTCCGCTGGCGGCGAAGCGGCTGGCGGCGTCGGGCCGCTACGACGCGGTGATCTGCCTGGGGGCGGTGATCCGGGGAAGCACCGATCACTATGAGTATGTTGCGGGCGAGGTGACGAAGGGGATCGCGCACGTGACGATGGAGACGGGGGTCCCGGTGATCTTCGGGGTGCTGACGACGGACACGATCGAGCAGGCGGTGGAGCGCGCAGGGACGAAGGCCGGGAACAAGGGGTTCGAGGCGGCAGTCGCGGGGATCGAGATGGCGAACCTGCTGCGGGCGCTGTAGCGGCGGAGGGGCGCGGGCGCGGGCGCGGGCGCAGGCACGAGTGCGGGTATTGAAGCGGCTCCCGAGGGTGATGTGGTCATCCCGACGATGGCGGGATCTTAATATCGAGGCCGTGTGCCGAGATCCCTCCTCCGTCGGGATGACGGGGAGTGGGCCGGGATGACGGGGAGTGGGCCGGGATCGACATGAGGTTCGGCAGTCGCGTTGTCCTGAAGGCGGGGTCTGGTGGAGGCCTCCGGAGCGATCCGGGGGCCTCGGCGTTCATCGATCCAGCGCGGACCAGTCGATGGCGGCGGCGCTGCCGGGAAGGCCGATGGCGACGAGGCGGCTGCGGGGAGGCTGCGCGCCCCACGGGTCGCCGGGGCGAAGGGAGCGGCGCGCGCCCGCGGTCTGGAGGATGGTCTGGCGGTGCGGGTCGTCGTCGAGGAGGAGGATGCCCTTGGCGCGGATGACGTCCGCCGGGAGGGCGGCGAGGAAGGATTCAAGGGCGGCGCGGGAGACGGGATGATCCGATTCCCATGATGCCGTCTCGAACGGGTGGGCATCGGGCGCGGGTGATGGGCGTAGGGGGGCGTTGGCGTAGGCGTGCGCATGGGGGGCGCCGAGGAGGAGGGGAAGGGGAACGGCGGCGTTTACGGCATCGAGGATGCGGATGCCGGGGAGGGTGTGCTGGAGCCAGGCGTGGGTGGCGGCGAGGGCATCGGGCGAGACGAGATCGGTCTTGTTGAGGAGAAGGATGTCGGCGGCCTTCAACTGATTCAAGGCCTGGCGACCCATGCGGGAGTCGGCGGCGCGGGCGCGGACGGTTTCGGCGTCGGCGAGGACGATGATGCCGTCGAGACGGAAGCCGGGGGTGGTTCCGAAGGCCGCAACCTTTGCGGGGTCGGCGACGCCGCTGGCCTCGACGATGACGCGGTCGAGCGGGGGATTGCGCAGCAGCAGGGGCGGGAGAGCATTGGCGAAATCGTAGGAGATGGAGCAGCAGATGCAGCCGTTGGCGAGGGCGATGGTGTCACCGTCGCGGGCGGCGATGAGATCGGCGTCGATGTTGATGCTGCCGAAGTCGTTGACGAGGACGGCGATGCGTTCGCCGTTGGCGTTGCGGAGGATGTGGTTGAGGAGGGTGGTTTTGCCCGCGCCGAGGAAGCCGCCGATGACGGTGAAGGGGATGGGGTGTTGGGTATCGGGCACCGGGTATCGGGTATGGGGGAACGGGGGTTGGGCAGCGGGAGCGGGACGGGCGGGTTGAGGGGGGTGCGCTTCGTCATGTGCCGCTGTCATTGCCCGGCATCCCCTTGCTCGCGATGTCCAAAGTCCGACTCCCGATGCAGCGCGCGCGAGACCGGACAGCCGGCGCTCGAAGTGCCCGAAGTCCGGCGCCCGACACACGACAGTTGGTTCCCATCACCCGGCGCCCGATACCCGATACCAGATACCCGATACCCCACACCCAGCGCCCGATACCCCCGGCTAGCCCCGCGGCGCCTCGTGCTTTTCGCCGGCGAGGACGGTTCCCCAGACGGGGATGTCCTTGAGGGCGATGGGGTCGACGTCGAGGGGGTTTTGCTCGAGGACGGCGAAGTCGGCTTTCTTTCCGACTTCGATGGAGCCGATCTCGTGGTCGAGGTGAATCTGGTAGGCGGCGCCGAGGGTGGCGGCGTGGAGGGCCTGCTCGGGGGTGATGCGGTTTTCCGGGCCGAGGACGCGGCCGGAGGGAGTGAGGCGGTTGACCGCGCACCACATGGTGTGGAGGTGGCCGGTGGGGGTGACGCCGGAGTCGGAGTGGAAGGAGAAGCGGACGCCTTCGCGGATGGCGGCGGCGCAGTTGTTCATCTGGTTGGCGCGATCGGGGCCGACGGTGAGCTCGTAGTGCTGGTCGCCCCAGTACCAGAGGTGGTTGGTGAAGAAGTTGACGCAGATGTTGTTGATGGCCATGCGGCGCAGCTGGGCGGCGGAGACGAGCTGGGCGTGCTGGATGGTGTGGCGGTGGTTGAGCCAGGCGTAGCGCTTGAGGGCGGCTTCGATGGCCTCGATGGCGGCCTCGGCGGTTTCGTTGCCGTTGCAGTGGATGTGGAGGTTGATGTCGGCCTCGTGGAAGGCGCGGACGACGTCGGGGAAGGTGGGGACGTCCATGGTCCAGAGGCCGTTGTCCTGGCCGGTGTAGTAGCCGGGCCAGGAGATGTTGGCGGTGAAGCCCTGGATGCTGCCGTCGTAGACGAGCTTGACGCCGCCGTAGCGGTTTTTCTCGGTCTCGGTGGCCTTGAGGCGGCGGAAGGCGTCGATGACGGGCTGGGCGGCGACGGGGCCGCCTGCGTTGGGCATGCCGTACTGGACGAAGCGGGCGGGGAAGCCGGGTTCGCTGGTGACGGCGTGGGTGATGTCGGCGTACTGGGGAGCGACGAAGGCGAGGCTGACGAGGTCGGTGAGGGTGGTGTGGCCGGCGTTGCGGCCGATGGCGGCGTAGCGGCGGAAGGCGTCGGGGTCCATGGCGGCGGCGGCCATGGCCATCATGCCCGGTTTGGCGAGCATCATGGCGGCGGATTCCTGGAGCTCGCCGGTGGGGTGGCCGTCGGGGCCCTTTTCGACGCCGGGAGTCTCGGTGGCGGCGGTGATGTCGCAGAGGGCGAGCATGGCGGTGTTGACGGTGGCGACGTGGCCGCTGGCGTGAGCGACGTAGATGGGGCGGGTGGAGGAGACGGCGTCGAGATCGGCGGCGGAGAGGCGGGGTTCGCCGGTGAAGTAGATGGGATCGTAGCCCCAGACGACGAGGGGTTGGGCCGGGTCGGGGATGGCGGCGGCGAGGTCCTCGAGGCGGGCGATGGCGGCGGCGGCGGAGCGGGAGCCGGGGTGGATCGTGCCGTCGGGGTCGGCGCGGTCGTAGTAGCCGAGGTAGGGCATGGCCCAGGCAGCGCCGTCCTGAACGTGGCCGTGGGCTTCGATGAAGCCGGGGATGAGGATGTGGTCGGCGAAGGTGGTGTCGAGGGTGTGGGCGCCCCAGCCGGTGAGGTCATCGAGGGAACCGACGCCGAGGATACGGCCGTCGCGGACGGCGACGTGGGTGGCGCGGGGGTTGGAGGGGTTCATGGTGAGGATGTCGCGGGCCTGGTAGATGACGGTGTGAGCGTCGGTCATGGGGAGATTCTCCGGCGCGGTGGCGGATCGGCCAGCGCGCGTTCGCGCGGCAGGGGAAATGCTACTGCACCGGCATGACGACGCGGAAGCGACGTTACTACAGGGATAGCCAAACTGCATGGCGCTCCCTTGCAATGTCGCCGAAACGTCTTGCGTGGAGCGGCCTGACGCGGTAGGATGAACGCACGACGAAAGACGCAGTTCGCGAACGAATGATGACTTTTCGTGGCGTTTTTCGCCGTTTTGTTGCGTACTCTCCGGGTCGCGCTGCCCCCCTCTAGCGTCGGCTCGGTGATTTGCGATGACGGCCCCCCGGCATGAGTCCGGGGGGTCGTTGTTTGCGGTGGGATGTGGCTGGAAGCACTGGGTGGGGTTGCGGCGCGCGTGGCTGGACGAGTTGGTGTGCTGATACGCGATGCATCTGATCGGATCAATAGGCCGACACTGATCTCGTTCAGATAGGTCCGAGAGATTTCGGACCGAAGTGAGAGGACCTCTGCTGCAGGCTGTTGACTGGCATCGCCGACCGACAGCAGGAGGTCCTCTCATGGTGAAGCGTAGCAAGGGTTCGGCTCGTGTGTTTGCCCGGATCCCCTCCGGTCATGGCTTCAGCCTGCACTATCGGATGCCGGATACGGGACCACTGCGTGGCGCCGCCCTCAGCCCGAAGGCCAAACAGCGGCTGCGCTGGTTGGACTACGCCCGGACCCACACCGTCGCCGAGGCCGCTCGCCACTTCGACATCAGCATCGCCACGATTTACCGCTGGAAGGCCCCCTTCGATCCGTACAATCTGACCACCCTCGAAGACCGGCCTTCCACCCCACACCATCCGCGCCGTCCCACCTGGACCGCCACCGACAGCGCCGCCGTCCTCGCCGCCCGGCAGGCGCATCCCCGCTGGGGCAAGGACAACCTCGCCATCCTCCTCCGCCAGCATGGCCACTCCCTCTCGGTCTCGATGATTGGCCGTATCCTGCGGTCCCTGAACCACCGCGGCCTGCTCATCGAACCCCGCGCCACCCGGCTGCGGCCGCACAGCCGATATCCGCGTCCGTACGCCGTCCGCAAGCCAGCCGCCTATTCGGTCGCCGCTCCCGGCGATCTCCTCCAACTCGACACCATGCACCTCACCCCCCTGCCCGGCGTCGAGCGCCGCCAGTTCACCACCATCGACCGCGTCTCCCGGTGCTGCCTGCTTGGCGTCCGCGCCACCGCCACCGCGGGCACGGCCCGCGACTTCCTCGCCGATCTCCTCGCCCGCCTGCCCTTCGCGGTCCGCGCCATCCAGGTCGATGGCGGCGCCGAGTTCATGGCCGGCTTCGAATCCGCCTGCCGCGAGCACGGCATCGCCCTCTTCGTGCTGCCGCCGCGGTCGCCCAAGCTCAACGGCTGCGTCGAACGCCTCAATGGCACGAGCCGGCGGGAATTCCGGGAACTCTATGACGGCGATCTCGACTTGCCGCCATTGCAGGAGGCCCTCCGCGCCTGGGAACACCAGCACAATCACCTCCGGCCACATCAGGCGCTCGGCTACCGGACTCCCGCTGATGTCCTTGCCTCCTTCCTGGAGGACCCCGTCTCTCGGACGTACTGAACGAGGACAGACAGTTGCTGAACTCGTAAGAACCCTTCATCATGGCGAAAGCCGGACTCGGCAAATCGCCAGGAAGCGATTGCGCGGGTTCCGGCGAACTCCGGGGGGAGGAGGGCGTTTACGGCTAGGAGCGAGGTCGTGAATTCTGATGCCCTGGATCGGGTAGCCCGGTTGTTGGCGCAGCCTGCAAGCCGTCGGCTGGGAGTGCGCGCGGCAATGGGAGCCGCGCTTGGCGTCGTGGCGGGAATCCCGGCGATCCACTCGTCGGATGGCAAGGCGCGCGGTGGCCGGGACAAGGAAGAGAAGCGCTCCCAGGACCGGAAACCGGGGAAGCAGGGACCGTGCGGTGACGGCAGCCGGAAGGACAACGTCTGCACGAAAGACAGCCAGTGCTGCACCGGAATCTGCGTCACCAGCAAGGGGAAGAACAACAAGGACGGCAACGGCCGGTGCCGATGCCTGAAGCGGAACAAGGCCTGCAAGGGCGACAAGAACTGCTGCAACGGCATGATGTGCGCGAACGGAAAATGCGCCGAGACCGTGCCGCCGGGTCAGCCGGTGGAGACCGGGAAGGCGTGCGCTGCGGGAGTGGACAGCTGCGAGGCGGCGCAGGCGCAGTGCGCGGCGTACGCGACCGCCGCGCCGGAAGGCACGTTCTGCCTGCTGCCAACCGGGGCGGGGTGTTCCGGCGATGGTGATTGCCTGAGCGGATTCTGCGACGACGGCTCGTGCGCGGCGACATGCACGGTCTGCGATGCCGGATGCCCGTACGACACTATCCTCGCCGCGTTCAACGACACGGCCAATCTGCCGGCGGGAAGCTCCATCGCCATCGCCCCGGGCTTCTGGGTGACCTCCGAGAAGGTGCTGACCTCCGCCAACGGCCGGAATCTGCACATCCGGCGGTGCGGCGTTGGCGGAAAGGTGGAGTGGGAGTCCACCAACGAGGTGATCGACCTCAGCGAACCCCCACACACCGTAACCAGTCTGGAACTGACGGACCTGGCGTTCCAGGGACTCGGCGGGTTTGCCGATTACTTCATCTATGTCAAGGGCAGCGATCCCGGGACCCCGCTGGCGTTGACCGTCACGCGGTGTTCCTTCAGCGGCCGCCGGGGCCGGTCGATCTGGACGAAGGATGACGTCGACCTCGTGCTGACCGACAGCGAGTTCGCCGGGAACGCCAACCCCAGCGCGGACGGCGGCGGGCTGTCGATGATCGGCACGGGTTCGACCCTGCAGGCCACGCGCTGCCTGTTCAAGGAAAACCGGGCTGGCGGCAGCGGCGGCTACGACGGCGGAGGGGCGTGGATCGAGGGGGCGATCACGGCGAACTTCACCGACTGCCGGTTCGAGGACAACCTGGCAACCTCGGACGGCGGAGCGATCGAGATCACCTCCGGCGCGATCGTGACGTTCACCCGGTGTTCGTTCACGGGCAACTCGACGGGAGCCGGAGGGGGTGCGTTGAATGTCGAGGGCGGGGATACCGAGGTCACGCTGACCGATTGCGTGATCGAGAACAACCTGGCGCGCGGCTTTGCTGGAGGCGGCGGTATCAGGGCGGGCTCGGCGAAGCTGGTGACACTGGCCGGGACCACCCGGGTCACCGGGAACCGCTCGCTGTCGGTGGAGACGCCGGACAACGCGGGCGCCATTTCGACGTCGTTGTTCGACAATGCCGCGATCCTGCCCAGCCAGCGGTTTGCCGGCACGACCTCGGCGCGGGTCTATGACAACCTCCCAGACCAGTGCGCCGTGCAGAGCTGGGATGATGGCGACAACAACAGAGAATGGGCGGTGGTCGACTGTGCGACCTGGTGCCTGCCGGCGGGAACGATGGTAGCGACCGCAAACGTCGCCGCCTGCTGTTCCGGCAACCAGGCGAGCGGGCGGTGCACCTGACCGTCGCGGGAGGAAGGATCAGCTGATCTTTCCCGCGGCCCGCGTGCTTTCGCTCATTCCCGAGCGTCGACGACCCCCCGGCTGCCTGCCGGGGGGTCGTTTTCTCGACGGGCTGGGGGGGCTGGACCGGTTGCGAAACCGGTTGGCGCGGGACACCGCATGGCGACATCGCGTGGTTGACGCTGTCGCTGGAGAGGGGAGACAGCTGCGCCAACGGCAGGCCGGGCCGGGCCGGCGGCGGTGGTCGCGGGCTGGGTGGGCCGGATCTCGGGGTGAACGCGAACGACGGCGACGAGTTCGGACCGGGAGTCTCGGGCATTCTCGGGCAGTGGTTTCAGGATGAACCTCGGCCAGTTTCAGCAACCCGTCGACGTTGTGCCGTCGGTGAACGAGACCACGGCGGCGATCTCGGACGCCGCCGGCCAACGGGTCTCGGAGCGGACGCGGTCCTGCCCGGCCTTGCCAACGATCGGGCTGCGATGGTCCGGGCAAGCGGACTGCGGGGGCGCGGCGCCCGGTGACGGCGGCCTCTGCTGCGGCGGGAGCCTTGCCCGTTGGCCGGGTTGCCTAATGATGGTTGCGCTGGTGGCTGGTGGCTGGTGGCGAGTGGCTGGCGGCGGGCCGGGGAGGGCGGCGGTTTGCTACACTCGCGGTGGAGAAACCTATGCCGACCGGCAAAGCCGGGAATGTGGGGAACGCCGCCCGTGCAGGTCAACGCGAAAGTGGATTACGCGCTGCGGGCGATGGCCGAGTTGGCGATGGCCGAGCCGGGCGTGCCGGTGAAGGCCGAGCTGATCTCGAAGGCGCAGGGGATACCGCTGAAGTTTCTCGAGAACATCATGCTGGAGATGCGGCATGCGGGGCTGGTGATCAGCCAGCGTGGGCAGGTCGGGGGGTACCGGCTGGGACGCGACCCGGAGGAGATCACGCTGGCGGACATCATCCGGGTGGTGGATGGGCCGCTGGCGAATGTCCGCGGGCTGAGCCCGGAGCGACTGGAGTATGTCGGGCCAGCGCTGCCGCTGCGGGATGTGTGGATTGCGCTGCGGGTGAACATGCGTGCGGTGCTGGAGCGGGTGACGCTGGCGGACCTGCGGGATGGGAAGTTGCCGGACGATGTGGTGGCGCTG
>CAIPGK010000262.1 GCA_903864575.1 uncultured Chloroflexota bacterium | reverse complement strand
GGCTGCCCGCGCCGCGGCGAAGGCCGCGAGCGGTTTGTCGATCGGCAAGTCGTAACGGAGGTTGCGGGCGAATGCGTCCTGATCGTAGCCCCGAATGGACGGGTTCTCCTCGGCCAGCAGGAGGCGGATGCGAATGGCTGAAGTCATTTCGCTGTCGCCGAGATGGTGAACGATCTCGCGGACGGACCACTCGCCCGGCCGCTCCCGTGCCGATATGCCTGCCTCGTCGATTCCTTCCAGCGCGGCCAGCACCTCGGCGTGACCCTGTTCGTAGCGGTCGATGAGCGACTCGCGTTCCGTGCTGTTCAAGCGTTGCACTCCTTGCCTCCCGCGCGATGCTCGCTGGCCGTGGGCGAAGCCGATCGCGGGAAGGATGTTCGCATCCCGGGGGTGATGCCCAGGGCGTCAATGCGGTTCCGCCGACGGCGACAATGGTCTCCCGGTTCGTTACCGCGCCGCGCGGGCGCGACGAATCTGGTCTGCGTGATCGTGCGCGTGAACGCCGTACCACGAAAGCCACGTTTCCGCGGACATGGGCCCGAACTCGGTGTGTGTGCCTGCTCGCTGCCACTCGTTCCCGGACAGCGACCGCAGGAGCGGCGCCGTGGAGGCCCGTGCCGCCGCGAAGGCCGCAAGTGATGGTTCCACCGGCAGGTCGTAGTGAAGGTGTCGGGCGAACGCCTCCTGAGCGTACCCGTGGATGATCGGGCTGTCCTCCGCGAGGATCAGGCGGATTCGAAACGCGGCGGCCATCTCGCTGTCGCCGAGGTGGTGGACGATTTCGCGAACGGACCATTCGCCAGGCGCTTCACGTAGCGACCACCCGTCCTCATCGATGCCTGCCAACGCGTCCAGTACCTCGGCGTGGCCATGTTCGTACCGATCGATCAGCGACTCGCGTTCTTCCGCGTTCATCCGGTGCGCTCCATGTTGACTGAGTTGCCCCTGCGGGATTGGGAGCGACAGGCGAGGCGAGGGAGCCGGAACCGAGACCGGGACCGGGACCGGCCCCCCGGCGCCCGAGGCGGCAGGTCCCGTGATCGCTACCGTGCGGCCCGGGCGCGACGAATCTGGTCTGCGTGGTCGTGGGCGTGGCCGCCGTACCAGCTGATCCAGATCGTGGGGTCGTGCGATTCGCCGTCCCGGAAGGTTCCGGGCCGTTGCCAGTCCGCGTCGGTCATGGTCCGGAGAAGCGGAAGGGTCGCCGCTCGTGCGCCCGCGAAGGCGGCCATCGATCCGGCGATGGGAAGGCCCTGGTGGAGGTTGCGCGCGAAGGCGACGTGATCGTACCCCTGGAGGACCGGATTGTCCTGGGCCAGCATCAGACGAAGATTGAATGCGGCGGCCATCTCGCTGTCGCCGAGGTGGTGGACGATTTCCCGCACCGACCATTCGCCGGGCGCTTCCCGCGCGGCCCACTCGTCATCGCCAATGCCTGCGAGCGCATCCAGCACCGCGGCATGGCCCTGCTCGTAGCGGTCGATCAGCAGGGAACGTTCTTCGAGGTTCATCCGATGCACTCCTTGCGGGCTATGCGCCCCAGGTCAACTCGAGTACGCGGAGCCAGTTTCCGTAGCCGATGGCGCGCAGGGTGTCGTCATCGTAGCCGCGGGCGCGCATGGCGTCGATGAGGTTCTGCAGGCCCGAGGCGTCGCCGATGGCCGATGGCATTGTCGCGCCATCGAAGTCGGAACCGAGGGCAACGCGAGTAGGGCCGAGGCGTTCGATCATCGCGTCCATGTGATCGCACATGATGCCGAGGTCCATGTCGGGCTCGCGCTCGCCGTCGGGCCGCAGGAAGCCGACGTGGAAATTGAGACCGACGAGGCCGTCGCTGTCGCGGATGGCGTCGAGTTGCCGGGCGCTCAGGTTGCGCGACGACGGCGAGATGGCGTGGACGTTGGAGTGGGTGCAGACGAGCGGGGCATTCGAATGGCGCGCCACGTCCCAGAACCCGGCCTCGTTCAGGTGGGAGAGATCGACCAGCACGCGCAGGTCATTGCAGGCCTTGACCAGCGCGACGCCAAGCTCGGAGAGGCCCGGGCCGGTGTCGGCGGTGCTGGGGAAGGCGAAGGGCACGCCGTGGCCGAAGCGATTCGGACGCGACCAGCAGATGCCGAGCGAGCGCAGCCCCGCCGCATGGAAGACCTCGAGCGCGTCGAGGTCCGGGTCGATCGCCTCGGCGCCCTCCATGTGAAGTTCCATCGCCAGCACGCCGCGCTCCATGCAGTCGCGGATGTCTGCGGCGGTGCGGACGACGCTCGCCTGCCCGCCCGATTCGCGCTCGACCCGGTAGAGGCGGGCAATGGTCCGCAGCGCCTCGCGCTGGGCATGCTCGAGGGACATCTGGGGAGGCATCTTCGCCGGGTCGGAGTAGGCGCTGGTGGGCGCGCCGAGACCGGCGGCGGGGTCTTCGACATCACCGCTGGGGGGAGGCACGTCGAGGTCGGGATCGGGGATGAAGACGGCGAACATGCCGCCGATGAGGTTCCCCTCGCGGGCGCGTGGCAGGTCGATGTGGCCGTGGCCTGCGCGTTCGAAGAAACTCCGGCCCGTCACCGGCATGTCGAGAAGGGTGTCGTTGTGGCCATCGAAGATGGGAATCGGAGCGTGACGCGGGCTCATCGTGCCTCCTGAGGCGATGGGGAGGATTCGCAAACCCCTGTATCATGCACGACGCGACAAATGAACGGGAGCGGGGCCGCGCCGGGACCGCCGGCCGCACGGCCTGCCGCCGAAATGGAACGGGAGAAGACGCGATGAGCGACGCAGCCATGCCGCAGTTGCTGGTGGGCAAGACCGCGGTGGTGATGGGGATCCAGAACGATTTCTCGATCGCCTACCACATCGCCGAGGCGTTCGGGGCCGCTGGCGCACGGCTGGCCATGTCGGTCGTGGATGAGAGGCCGCTGCGCTACACGAAGAAACTCGAGGAGCGCTACCCCGGGTCCTTCACCTTCACCTGCAATGTGGCGAACGACGCCGATCTCGACGCGATGCAGGAGACGCTGAAGCGGGAGTGCGGCACGGTGGACGCCTACGTCCACGCGGTGGCTTTTTCCCCGAAGGAGGCCCTCTCCGCGCCATTCGCGCAGACGACGCGCGAGCAGTGGCAGATTTCGCTCGACATCTCGTCGTACTCGCTGGTGGCCGCGGCCCAGCGGATCGCCCCGTTGATGCCCGATGGCGGGAGCATGATGGCGCTGACCTACCTCGGCGCGGACCGCTACTTCCCCGGGTACAACATCGCCGGCGTGGCGAAGGCGGCGCTGGAGTCCTCGGTCCGCTACCTCGCCGGGGATTTCGGCCCGAGGCTGATCCGGGTTAACGGCATCTCCTCCGGACCGCTCAAGACCGCGGCGGCTCGCGGCATCGACCGCTTTTCCGATATGTACGAGACCCTTGCCGGGAGCGCGCCGCTCGCCCGCCCATTCCACCAGAGCGATGTGGCGAAGACGGCAGTGTTCCTCGCCAGCGACCTTTCCGCCGCCATCACCGGCGAGGTGATTTTCGTGGACAACGGGTATCACATCATGGGGATGTCGATTCCCCGCGAGGAGTTTGGCGGGTAGCGCCTGCGAGATCGCGCCAATTCGGGGGCCGGGAACGAGGACGTGATGGGTCTGCTCTTCGCCTTCGTGTTGTTCATGATCTCCATCGGGGGCGGGATGCATCCGCTGGCGGCGGCTCCGGTGTCGCTGCTGGGCGGGTTCATCCTCGGCGGAGGGTTGCACCAGTTACAGCACCGTGGTGACGGCGACCGGCGCTGACTCTCGGGCGCTAGCGGTCCTCGCCAGCGTGCGAGAGCGCGACGATGGCCTCGGCCCGGACATCCGGGTCGGGGTCATTCCGTTGCGCCCGGTCGAGGGCGGCCCGCGCCGTCCCGGCGTCGAAGCGGCCCAGCGACCAGGCGGCATGAAGGCGCACAAGCGATGAGTCGTGCCCCGCGAGCGCGGCGGCGAGGGGGGCAATCGCCGCGTCGTCGCGCGTGTTGCCGAGCGCGACCGCGGCGTTCCGGGCAAGACCGGGGCGCTTGGCGCGGATGACCGGCGTGCCGCGGTAGGTTTCCCGAAATGCGGTTTCGCTCATTTCGAGCAGCCACGGCAGAGAGGGATAGGCGTTGTCGATGGCGCGGGGAGCGAAGACCGGATCGGGTTGCCTGATTGCGGCCCGGTCGTAGGGGCAGACCTCCTGGCAGACATCGCAGCCGAAGATCCAGTCGCCGAGGGCGGCGCGGAGTTCGCGGGGGATGGGACCGCGTTGCTCGATGGTCTGGAAGGAGAGGCAGCGCGGGGCGTCGATTTCGTAGGGCGCGACGATTGCGCCGGTCGGGCAGCGGTCGATGCAGATCGCGCACTGGCCGCACGAACGATCGAGCGGCGCGTCGGGTTCGAGGTCGAGATCCAGCACGATCTCCCCAAGCAGGACCCATGATCCGTGTCCCGGCACGATGATGCAGGCGTTTTTGCCGTACCAGCCGAGACCGGCGCGGGCCGCTACCGCACGGTCCACGAGGCGGGCGGTGTCCGTGACCCGGCGAGAGACGATGTCACGCCCGAGTCGCGCGGCCAGCGTGTCCACCATCGCGTCCATGCGCGCGCGAAGGACGCGGTGGTAATCCTCGCCGCGCGCGTAGCGGGCGATCCGGCCGCGGAGGACGCCGTCGGCAGGTTTGCCCGGGTCGGGAACATGGCACGCCATCCCGACGCTGAGGATGGAAACCGGGTCCGGGTGAATGGTGCGCGGGTCGGTGCTTTCGATGGCGCGTTGCGGGGTGAACCAGTCGAACCCGTCCATTCGCCCCGCGCCGATGCGGTCGAGCAGGATCGGCACGAGGGTGGTGAACGGGTCCGCGGTGGTCACGCGCGCAAGCGTGAGCCCATGCTCGGCGGCAACGCGCTTGACCACTGCGGTCAACAGCTGCCGGGGCGTCGGAGGGGCGATGATGGGCAAGGGCGCGTGGTTTGGCATGGAAAAAGTATCGACGGAGCCGGAATACACGGCCACTCGCCGGGCGGAGCGGATCATACGGACACGCCCCGTATGGATCAATTTGGGTGCAATTCTCGCGAGATGCCCTCCGGGAAGCCGTTTTCAGGGGCTAGACGACCAGTGTGATGCTCTACCATCTATACGAGGTGGCCGGCTCCCGGTGGAACGGGACCGCGCCAGGGTCAACGCGAAAGGATGTCAGGATGGGTTCCGGAGGATCGATGAATTACCGGTGGGGTTACCGGGATGCGCTGGGCAACTGGGTCGATGGAGCCGACGCGCCAGCGGGTTCGGTGATCGGGTACTACGACGAGGGGAGCCGCGTCTGGGTCGAGGGCATTCCTGCAGGGTGGGTGACGACCTTCAGGATGGGCTACCGCGACCCTGGCACCGGCAACTGGGTGGAGGGCGCCACCGCCCCGGCAGGGTCCATCATCGGCTGGTGGGATGAAGACCGGAAGGTCTGGGTCGAGGGCATCCCGCAGGGGCGCGGTATCCGGACCGAGCAGCGGGTGGTCGAGACGCGGGACACTTTCGTCGCGCCCGAGGCCGTCGCCGAGAAGACGTTCAACATCTGGCCGTGGCTGGCGGCTGCGCTGATCGCCTCAGGACTGATCTGGGGCTGGACCAAGTACCGTGCGAATGACAAGGTCGGCATCATCGCCACCCCGGCGGCTGTCGTGACCGAGGTTGTCGAAACTGTGGCAACTGAGGCGCCGGCTGCCGTCACCGAGGTTGCCGTCACGGTGGAGGTCGTCGCGACCGAGGTCCCGGCCGCCACGGTGGACGCTGCCGTCACCGAGGTCCCGGTTGCTGCCGCGACCGAGGCTAGCGCTGCGGTCGAGAGCGTTGCCACCGCGGTTCCTGCTGCCGGGGCCACGGTCGAGGCCGCCGCCGATGCCGCCATCGCGACGGTAGCGGATGCCGCGGCCGCGATTGCGCCGTGCGTGCCCACGATTACCGCTCCGGACAAATTCATCGCCGGGTTGAAGGACGCGAAGCTTCCGATTGGGGAAACCGTGATCTACACCGCCGATAACGACCCGGACGGGATGCTCGGCAAGGATGGCGGGTACGACGCGGCCTTCGGGTTTGTCGATACCAGCCTTCCGAAGGCCGATGGCCTGGCGGGTGGCGGCGTGATCGAGTTCTTCACGAACCCGGATTCCGCGAAGGCTCGCGCCGAGAAGGCCGTGGTCGACACCAAGGATGAGATTCGCGAGTTCTTCGGCCCGATCCTGGTTCGCCTCTCGGGCAAGATGGACAAGAAGCAGGTCAATGCCTACGGCGAGGCAATTGCTG
Organism: uncultured Chloroflexota bacterium; assembly: GCA_903864575.1. Classification (GTDB taxonomy): domain Bacteria; phylum Chloroflexota; class Chloroflexia; order Thermomicrobiales; family UBA6265; genus CADCWF01. The sequence goes on along the minus strand of CAIPGK010000262.1, from coordinate 5,634 downwards.
GCGTGACTGGCTGCGAGTTCGTCAAGCCGTAATCATCCGCATCAGAGAGCGAACCGCCCCGCCGGGATCTCGGCGGGGCGGTTTGTTGTGTGCTGGCAGGAAGGTCCATGCCGTTCCCGGCGCGTCGTGGCCGGGCGCTTCGCGGTCATGCGCGCGCGGCTGCCGAGGTGATCGGGGAGTCAGAACGAGAGCCCCGAGCGCAGCGAGGCCAGTTGGGCGCGGTAGAACGGCTCCGGCGCGGTCTGGCCGGGGGCAAGGGGTTCGCCGTTCGCGATGTGATGCTTGCGGTAGGCGAGATCGGCGGCGGTATCGAAGAAGCGCTGTTGCCGCTTGCGAAGCGAGCGTCCTCCCGCCGCCTTCGCGGCGTGCAGGCGTTGTCGCCGCAGCCGGTCGATGGTGATGGCGTGGTACTCATCGCCGGTCAGCGCGCCAAGTTCGACCTCGGCTGCGAGTTGCTGGCGCAGGATCTCGAGCTCCCGGCGATGGGAGATGGTGGCGACGACCGAGAGAAGGATCAGCCCTGGCACGAGAGCGACGAGGGCCAGACTGGCGATGCCCGCGATGAAGTGGTCGTTGCCGTCGACGAGTTGCCAGATGCCGATGGCGCCGGCATTCCAGGTGGCGTGCAGGGCGACTGCGAGGCACCAGCCGAGGAATGGGATGATGAAGCGGAGCACGCCCTTGAAGTAGCGCCCGCGCGCCCAGCCGATGGCTGCGCCGGTGACGCCGGTGTAGATGGCGTGGCCGAACCCGCCGAAGATCGCGCGGGCGATGAAGAGCGCGCCAAGACCAAGCAGGCCGTCATCGATGTAGGCGCGTCCGAAGTAGAGGATGTTCTCGGTGAAGGCGAATCCGAGCCCGATCAGGGCGCCGTAGATCAGGCCGTCGAGGGTGTTGTCCAGCTCGCGCCGGTAGGTGTAGGTGAGGACGACGAGGGCGATGCCCTTGAAGCTTTCCTCCACGAGCGGCGCGATGATGACCGGGCCCGAGACTTCGTCGGCAAAGATGGAGAGGATCAGCGAGCCGATCAGACTCAGCAGGATGGCGCCGATGGCCCCCCAGAGAAAGGAGGCGGCGAGGGCCTTGCGGGGCTCCGGTTCGTAGCGGTCGAGCCGGATGATGATCCAGCCGATGACCACCGCCGGGATGGTGGCGGCGATGACGCTCAGCGCGAATGCATCGAGACTCGGAACCGAACTTGCGATGATCAACGCGACGCAGGCGGCCATGCCGACGGCGAGCAGCGCCAGCAGGACCTTGCCGATGGTGACGCGTCGCGGGCTCCGGGGCGTGTTCCTGAGGTCGAGGGACCCATCCTGCTCGTGCCGGGGAAGGGCGGAGCGGCACTGAACGCAGTAGGGACCGGCCTGGTTTGCCGCACCGCACCACGGGCAAGGCACAGGGGGGCCGGCAGACGCCACGACGCTCGAGAGATGCGGTTGTTCCACCACGCGCTCCCTTCCTGATGGGAATCCACGGCGGGAGGATAGCCGGTTCCGGCGGTGGATATGAAGCGGCCCCGGCGGATGTTCCTGCCGGGGCCGGACGATGCGAATCGGGTATCGGGTGCTAACTGGCGTTGCGCTGGAGCAGTTTCCAGAATCCGCCGAATGCCGCGGCGACGACCAGCATGTAGACGATGACGAGGATGTTGTCCATGCCGGGCGGGACATGAGGCTGGTAGCCCATGGCGACCATCGGGATCGGGGTGGCCGAGCCGCCATTGCGGACCAGGATGAAGAGGGTGGGGCCGTAGGCGAGGAGGATGAGCAGGAACCCGAGTCCGGTCCACTTGCCGATGCTGTCCAATCCCTTCCAGCTCTCGCGCGGGCCGATGACGGTCTCGGCGACAGGGATCTCGACGTGGGCGCGCTGGCTGTTGAAGAGGGTCATGATCATCGTAAGGAGGAAGAGGCCGCCGCCGATGGTCATCACCACGCCGCCGATGGCGGTGAGCTGGTTGGACAGGGTCCAGTCCATGCCGGCGATGTAATCCCTGGCGTACCTGGCCGCGCCCATCTCGGAGCGGCGGGGAATGCCGTCGATGCCGCCCCACATCTGGCCGCGGGAGAAGGTCAGCACGCCGATGGTGTAGAGCCAGACGCTCAGCAGGGCGATTTGCCGGGACCAGAGCGCCTTGCCGGTCAGGTAGGGAACCAGCCAGAAGCAGACGCCCATGATGGTCAGGGTGACCGCGGTGCCGACGGTGATGTGGAAGTGGCCGGGGATGAAGGCCGTGTTGTGAACGACTTCGTTGACGGTATAGCTGGCATTCACGATGCCCGTGATGCCGCCGAGGATGAAGGTGAGCATGGCGAGCAGTTGCGCGGTCACGCTCGGGTCGCCCCAGTTGAGCTTGGGAATCCAGCCAAGGAAGCCCTTGCCGCCATTGTGGCGGCCACCCATTTCGAGCATCGCCATCATGGTGAAGGCGGTGATGAGCGAGGGAACGGCGATGGCGAGGGTGCTGAAGAAGTGGGCGGTCTTGAGCCAGACGGGAACGCCGGGGTCGGTGTACTGGTGGTGCAGACCGGTTGGCACCGAGAAGAGCAGGAAGAGGATGAAGACGAAGCGGGTCAGCCCGTCGCTGTAGATCTTCCCGCCGACCTGCCGGGGAAACAGGCAGTACCACGAGACGTAGGCCGGGAGGAGCCAGAAGTAGACGATGGCATGGCCGGTGAACCAGAAGAGGGTGCGGGTCAGCTGCGGGTTGACCGAGTTGATCAGGCCGGCGGACATTGGCAGGAGTTGGGCGAGGGCCTCGACCGCGATGCCGATGGAGGCGAGGTCCCACATCAGGAAGGTGACGATCGAGGCGTAGGCGAGCAGGGGAATCCGCTCACCTTGATGCTCCTTGCGCCAGGCGCGGAGGGTGAGCAGCTGGTTGAGCGAAACGAGCCAGGTGGAGGCCACCAGCAGCACCGCGCCGAAATAGAAGAGGAAGTGGGCGCTCATGGGCGCGTACATGGTGTAGAGGACGTTGGCCTGGTTCGTGAGCATCGCGAACCCGGCGAGCACGACGCCGATGGTTCCCACCCAGAAGACGCCCTGGGCGAGGAAGGTGCTGGCCAGCGGGCGCTGAAAGCCCTTCATCGTGGTGAGTGACAGGAATCCATTGGCGAAGGTGAAGGTCATCACGAGCGCGAGCAGCACGCCATGGAGCGTGAGCCCCTGATAGTAGTTGTCGATAACCGGCCTGGTGAAGCCGTAGAGGTTGATGTTCACCCGGTCGATGGCCTGGAGCAAGCCGAGAAGGCCGCCAACGGCGAGCGAGACGAGGCCGAGCGCGAGGGCGCCCTTGATGGGCCACATCTGGGCCGCCGGGAACTCGGTGTCACCGGCAAGAATCTCCGCGTCGGCCCGCGGGCGCGCCGCCAGCTCGGCGTTGAAGGGGACGCTGCTCATGACACCACCAACTTTCCGTACATCTCCTGATGGAACGCCCCGCAGTACTCGTGGCAGACGATCAGGTACTCGCCCGGCTTGTCGAACGTGTAGGTGAGTTCCGTGATCTGCCCGGGGATGATCATCGCGTTGATGTTCGTGCCGCGGACCATGAGGCCGTGGATGACGTCGCTGGAGGTGGCCTTGAAGGTGATGGTGGACCCGGCGGGAACGGTGAGCGGCTCCTGCTGCTTGATGGGGTTCCACTGCCACATCTGGCCGAGCATCGTCATTTCATACTGGCCGTCGCCGGTCTGCTTGAGGCCGAGCTGGTCGAAGGGGGCCTGCTTGGCGATGCCTGCGGCGTTGACGGAGCCGGAGGGCCCGACGAGGTGGACGCCGTGGCTGAAGACCGAGGCGCCGATGGCGATGACGCCGAGCACGATCAGCACGGCGCAAAGCGCGAGATAGATTTTCTCGAGAGAGTGGACCTTCATGGCGCCTCCTACTGCCGGGACAGCATGATCTGGTAGACGTAGAACCAGATGCCGGCGAGGAGCATCAGGAACACCAGCATCAGCACGAAGGCCGACTTCGGTTCCTCATGCGCTTCATCCTCCACTGGGGGAGGCGCCTGCACGAGCGGGGTCCGCCCCTGCTCCGAGGCTCGCTGCAGAGCCGCGCGATCGTCCATCCGCTGACCTCCTCCTGTCCGGTTCATCCGGTCCCATCATCGCCCGCCGCGAGGCTGGGAATCGATCACCCAATCGACGACCTTGGCCGCGATGCCGATCACCGTCGCCAGCAGCAGGAACGAAAGCAGCACCATCTGGAGGTTCAGATCACCCGCCCGTCCTTCGGAGAGCAGGCTGAGTCCTTCCCAGATGTTGTGGATGCTGAACGCTCCGGCCAGCATGGCCGCGACCAGCATGAAAACCGCCACCACGGACCTCATCGATTGCCTCGATCCCGCCACCAGAGATGTGGTGGCGCGCATGTTACCGGAAGCCGCCAATGTTGCCAACGCTACCGAGCGTCCATGCATTGGCCCACCCCCGCGGGTCGCATGCGCACGACCGCAAGTGTCGCGCCTCGGGCATGGCGGAATCATTTCAGCGGTGTCTTCGGTGTATCAATCTCGTATCAGCAGCGGCGGAATTGCCGAAACCGGGGTCGCGTCAGGCCCGTTCCGTTCACGATCGATGCGGAGATCGGCGGAAAAGCGACCCGGCGGCTGAACGCCGCCAGCCCACTCGTCGTTCCGATGCCAGCCCCGTGGACGCCATGGGTCGCGTCAGTGGCAGACCCACTCGCTCCGGCGGCCTTCCTTCCACATCCAGCCTGCGGCGTTGGCGTTGGCCACGGGATCGAAGATGTCCTTGTCCGCAAAGGGAGTCGATTCCCAGGTCGAGCGGACGAATTGGAAGAGGCCGTAGGACCCGGAGGGATTGACGGCATAGGGGTCGAGGTTCGATTCGCAGCGGGCGACCCGGAGCATGTCTTCCCGCGGCTGGCCGTACCGGTCCGCGGCATCCTCGATGATGGTGATGATCTCCTTTTCGGTCCATACCGGGCGGCCGTTGGGCTTGACCTCCGGCTCGGGGTCCTTGGGGAGTTCGAGATAGTCGTTGCTGAGCCATCCGACCTGATCGTTGTAGACGACCCGCTGGAAATCATTCTGCATCACGCCGGTCAGGTCGATCCTGGTTCCGGCGGGTACGGTGTCGAGGGCGTCCTCGGCCGCGCTCGGTCCGGCGCGGAGGGTGAGGTCGACGGTGGTCCAGGCCGTTCCCGCGCCGGGTTTCGGCGTTTTTGTATCGACCGTCTCCACGTCCTCGTCGATGCGCTCGTCGCGGACACGCTCGGCGGGATCGAGCTGATCGGCGCGGATCCAGCCGAACATCCACATGAACTCGCCGTACAGGTAGCCGTTGGCCTCGTCGCCGTACAGATTGAAGGTGCTCCCGGCGGGAACCGTGAAGACGAGCCCGGAGTGGGGATCGGCGGATTCGAGAAGGGGGGCATCGACCAGGACGGTCGTCGGACCGTTGCGGCGCATTTCCGGTTGCTTCGGATCGGGATCGGGGGGGCTGTCGGAGGACGCGGAGGCATCCAGCGGGGGGGTGGAATCCTCCGGGGTGGCGGTCGCGGCGGGTTCGGGGTGCGCCGTGGGTTCTCCGGAGGGAGCAGCCACTGGCTCCTCGGTGGGCAACGCTGCAGGTTCAACGGCGGCCGGTTGTTCGGCCTGCC
>CAIPGK010000261.1 GCA_903864575.1 uncultured Chloroflexota bacterium | reverse complement strand
CTGCCATGCGGCGTTGTCTCCGACCGGGACCACGTCGACATGGCCGTTGAAGGCAAGCGACCGGCCCCCGCCGCTGCCGGGAATGCGGCCGACGACGACCGGATAATGCGGCGGTTCGACCCACCGCTCGACCTCCATGCCGAGTTGCAGCATCCGCCCGGCGATGATCTCCTGGCAGCGAAGGGCCTCGCCGGGAAACTCGGGGTTGTCGGCAGACTGGCTGTCTGTCCGGCAGGCGATGAGCTCACGGGCCAATGCGATCAGGTTTGGTTCCAGCGCCTCGGCGGCGCGATCGACCCGGGCGAGCGAATCCTCGATGATTGCGGACATGGCGGCCTCTCCGGTAGTCGGGTTCAGGTCAGCGCGGCGCCGTCACCGCCGAACAGGTGGGCGTGCTCCAGATCGAAGACGAGCCAGACCTGCTGGCCCGGTGTGACCGGAGTCCGGGCGGCGGCCCTCGCCGTCCACGAGGAACTTCCGGTCGACGCGTTGACATAGAGATCGGAGCCGACCGGCTCCACCAGGGACACCTTCGCCGGGAAGGCGCCGCCGCCGGGATCGGCGAGGTGGAGCGCGATGTTTTCGGGCCGGATGCCGAATGCGGCGTCGCCGGCGCCGCGGGCCGCCGCCGCAAGCCGCGGCGGCAACGGTACGGCGAAATCGGGGCCCGCGAAGATCGCTCCAGTCGGAGAGGACTCGCAGCGCCCTGCCGCCAGGTTGATCCGCGGGCTGCCGAGGAAGGCCGCGACGAAGGTGTTGGCCGGGTGATCGTAGACGTGCTGAGGCGGCCCCACCTGCTGGATGACGCCGGAGCGCATCACCGCGATGCGGTGACCCATGGTCATCGCCTCGACCTGATCGTGGGTGACATAAATGGTGGTGGTCTGGAGCGACGCGTGCAGCCGGAGCAACTCCTCGCGGGTCTGCACCCTGAGCTGGGCGTCGAGGTTGGAAAGCGGCTCGTCCATCAGGAAGACGGACGGCCGGCGAACGATCGAGCGGGCGAGCGCGACCCGCTGCCGCTGACCGCCCGACAGGTGTTCCGGGCGCCGCTCGAGGTAGGGATCGAGACCGAGCGACGAGGCTGCGGCGAGGACGCGTTGCCGGGTCTCCTCCTTCGCCACCCCGGTCATCCTGAGCGGAAAGGCCACGTTTTCGTAAACGGTCATGTGCGGATAGAGCGCGTAGTTCTGGAAGACCATCGCAACGTCGCGGTCGGCGGGTTTCTCGTAATTGACCATCCGGCCGTCGATCCAGATCTCGCCGGACGTGATGTCCTCGAGGCCCGCGACCAGCTTCAGCAGCGTGCTCTTGCCGCACCCGGATGGGCCGAGCAGCACCAGGAATTCATGGTCCTCGACGACGAGGTCGATCCCGGTGACAGCGCCGGCGGTTGCGTCGCCGTAGCGCTTGGTGACCTCGATGAATTCGACCTGGCCCACGGAAGGTCCTTTCTCACGTCATTCCTTGAGAGCGCCGGCGATCGAGCCGGCGATGAAATAGCGCTGGAGGAAGAGGAAAACGATGACCAGCGGCAACATCGACAGCACGGCGCCTGCCGAGAGGACGCCCCCGTTCACGGTGAACAGCGACCGCAGACTCTGCACCCCGACG
>CAIPGK010000260.1 GCA_903864575.1 uncultured Chloroflexota bacterium | reverse complement strand
GACGCAGCGGCCGCGGCATCCGAAGCTTTCCAGGCCCTCGACCTCTCGGCCATCGAGGCGTTCGCCCTTGTCGGCTACGAGGAAAACGGGATGCGGAAGTCCTCCAGCATCATCGCCATCGCGGAATAGCCACGGTCCCGCCGGCAATTTGATCGGCACACGGGCTGGCGGGGGCGCTGAAGGGCGCCCCCGCCATTTTCATCAGATTCAGGAGCCTCCCATGCGCCCTTTTCTCCAACCTCGAAAGCTGCAACGACTGGCGGGAGCAGCGTTCGCGTCGGCACTGCTGGCTTCAGCGTTGGTTTCCACGCCGCCTGCCGTAGCTGGGGATGATTCGGCGATGCCAGTCACCGCCGCCGCCGCTCCGGCAGACACGGCGATGTTTTTCGCCGTCGATCTCGACCATGAGTCAGCCCAAAGCCAGTTGGCGCAGGAGTTGCTCGACCGTCTCGGGTTGGGGGCCTCGTGGGATGATTGGCACTCGTCAGTCATCGGGATGATGCCGTCCGACAGGTCCATCAGCGAAGCTGACCTGGAAGCGTTGCTTGGCGGTGAGGCTGCGCTGGCGGTCTCCCCGGCGATGATCGAGCGCGGCGTCGCCGGGATCGAAGCAGCCGGCCTCGATCGCGCCACGCCGATTGCCGAACTGGAGGAGGACGCGGTGAAGGCTGCGTTCCAGGACGCATTCTCCGACGGCCTCGGCATCGTCGCCATTCTCCAGCCAGGCGACCCGGACGGCGCATGGCGCTACGTGGAACGCCAGATGGCATCCGCTGCCAGCAAATCGGGAGGAACCGTCACCACCGAGGTTTACAACGGAGTTGACATCCTCACAGCTCCGGATTCGCGTTTCTACGGCATGGAGAGTGGCTCGGGTGATTCGGCCTTCGGGCCGGGCGAGATCGTGACCGCACGAGTCGGAGATCTGATTCTGACCGCCACCTCGGCTATCGACCTCGAACCCGCCATCGATGCCGCTTCCGGTGGAGCATCGCTCGCATCGAGTCCGGCCATGGACGCGGTCCGCTCCGAACTTCCCAGCGAGGCGCTCGCATTCATGTTTGCCAACGCAAAGCCGATCATGACTGCGCTCGGCCCGAAATGGACCGATCTCGTCGTCGCCCAGTACGACGGCACGCTGACCGCTGAAGAGGTGCGCACGGCATTCGACACCGTTTCCGGCATGGCGGTCTGGGCCGACACGCCCGGGTTCAGGATCGACGCCATCGAACTGCGCCCGAACGGCGAGCCGCTCCCCTCCGTTCTCGGCGAGATCGTCCCGAGCACATTCGCCGAGGAAGTTCCCGCCGGGACGATGCTTTATGCAGCGGGTTCACTGCCTCGGATGACGCTCGACCAGATGGCCTACTCGACCGCACTCTCGATCCTCTCCGCAAATGACGCCTACGTGACGCCGGAAACGCTCGAGGACACCATCTCCCTCTACACCCCGGATGAACTCGCACGGCGCGTGGCGGAGGCCGAGCGATACATCGGGTTCAACCTCAAGACCGATTTCACTGACAACCTCGACGGCAGCTTCGGGATGGCTTTCGGTCTCCCCAGCATCTCCATGACCGGTGTTGGCGTCGACGCCATTTGGACCATGGGCGCAACCAACCCCGCGGCAATCGCGTCCGATCTCGTCAAGGTCGCCCGCCTTGCCGAGCGCTCCGGGGATGTCGACATCCAGGCATCGAAAATCGGGACGGACAGCTTCTACGCTGTTCGACCTTCCGAAGGCGACGAGGGAGTGCCGGGCGTTGGCTTCGGCGTTCTCGGCGACCGACTCGTCGCCGGAACCGAGTCCGGCGTCGCCGCGTGGAGGAACGGCACGGACGGGCCGCTGTCCGGCGATTCCCAGTTCCAGCAGATCATGGGACTCCTTCCCACCGAACCGTGGATGAGCGCCTATATCGACTTCCGTCAGGTGGCGCCGCTCATCATGCAACTCTCCGAAATGGAGGGAGCGCCGCCAGCGTCGCTCGACGCAGACCCGGCTTGCGCCGCCCATGTCGATGCCAACGCAGCCCAGCAGGCCTTCGAGCAGGAACCGCTCGCCAACTCCGGTCTGGACGCAGATTTCGACGGCATCGCCTGCGAGGACTTCTTCATCGGAGCGGGCGCGACACCTGAACCCGCCGCCGGGTCCCTCGTAAACCTGCGCGCTTTCGGCATGACCGCATGGAATACCGACGGAAGGTACGGTTGGAGCATGCTCCTGCACATCGCGGAACCCGGTTCGTGAAACAGGGCGATCGGCGCGACACGGCAAGCCCTGCTCGGACGTTCTGAACGGAAGACGGGGTGTGCTGCCATTGCGGTGGCGCATCCCGGGTGACCGCCGCCGCCGAAACGCACTATGCTTCGCGGCGGCACAATCCGCGATGAAGGAGGACCACCGGATGCCCGGATGGCGGCAGACTGAAGATGTGACGACGCGGGAGGCGGCCGAGCGGCGAATGCTCGGAGAAACCTTGCGCGCAAGTTCGAAGACCGCGTCCCGCCGGGACGTCATGCGCTGGTCGGCCATCCTGGCAGGCGCGGCGGCGACGGCGCGACTCGGGATTGGCGACGCAACCGCCGCGCCCACTGCCCAGGACGCCGCGGTGGTCGCTGGCGCTGTGATCTCCGTACCCTTCGATGCGTACGGCCAGTCCATTACCCTCGACCCTCACCGCTCGGAGGACTACGCCGGATTCTGGGTGCTCTACCCGAATGTCTGGGCTGGACTCCTCGGCTACGATGAAAACGGTCGGGTCGTCCGCGATCTCGCTGCCGACGCAGTGGTAAGCGAGGATGGCCTTACCTACACCTTCACCCTGCGCGAAGGGCTGATGTACGCATCCGGCAACCCGGTGCTGGCCGGGGACTTCATCGCCTCCTGGCTGCGGGCGCTCGACCCCGCCAACCCCTCGCCAATGGCATCGTTCATGCGGCACGTGGCCGGGTTCAGCGACTGGCTCTCCGGAGTCGAGGGCGCTTATCTCGGATTCAACGCGCCCGACGACCTCACAGTGGAAATCCTTCTCAGCGAACCGATCAACTACTTCCCAAGCTATCTTGCTTCGTTCGTCTGGGCGGTGGTCGATCCGGCGATGATCGCGCAGTTTGGTGAGCAGAACTTCGTCCTCAACGGCGCGGGCGCGGGCGCGTGGGCCTTCAACGAGTATGTCCTCGATACCGAGTTTGCGATGGTCCCGAACCCCAACTACTTCGACGGACCGAACCCCTCCATTACCCAGGTTCGGTGGCCCGTCTTCACCGGGCCGGACGCCGCTCGTGCCGCGCTCGACCGCTACATTGCCGGGGAGGTTGTCTCCGCCGACGTTCCCCTTTCGCTCAAGGCCGAGGTCGAGGCCGACGAGGCGATGAAAGCAGACCTGATCGTGCTCGACCGGAATTCGGGCAATACCCGCTCACTGGCGATGGATTTCCGCCAGGCCCCGTTTGACGATGTCCGCGTCCGCCGCGCTTTCGCGATGGCCATGGACCGCAACCGGTATGCCGAGATCTACGAAAACACCTGGCGGCCCGCCGAATCGTTCTCGCCGCCGGTGCTGAAGGAAATCGCGGGGTACGACCCCCCGAAGGCCCCGGGATTCGATCCCGAAGCTGGCAAGCAACTGATCGCGGAGGCGGGGTACACCGCCGAGAACTGGCCGGACATCATCTACATGCATCCGGCCGAGGATACCGACGCCGAGAAGGACCGTGTCCGCAACCTCCTCGACATGCTCGGCAAGAACCTCGGCGTTACCCTGCTCTTCGACGGCACGAAGTCTCAGGCTGAGATCGACGACGTGGTTGCCGCCGCGGGCGGCCGCCAGATCGATGTCATCTGGTGGCAGAACGTTTCGGACACTCCCCACCTGCTCACCGAGGTGTTCTCCCCGGACTCGCCCTACATGCAGGGCGTCTTCAACTGGGCGCCGGACAATGTGGCCGCAGGGGAGTTTGCCCCCGGCGATGCATCCGTGCAGTTTGCGGACCTGGTCGCGCGAGCCGATCTCGAAATCGACCCGGCCGCGCGCAACGACCTGTTCAGGCAGGCGGAGCAGTTGGTGCTCGACAACGCCGTGTACATCCCCATCGCCAACTGGGCGCCGATGTTTGTGCAGAGCAAGACCCTCGCCGGGACCCGGCAGGGCACCTGGACCGGTCGACTCCCCGTGCGCTTCGACAAGAGCGTCGTCGTCACCGAGGGCTGATCGCGCTCATCAAAAGGGTGACGTCGAAACGGGGGAGCGGATGGGTCCGCTCCCCCGTTCGCCTCGTTCCGCGCCCGCGACAGGCAGAATTCCGCGTCACGCGCTCTTGCCCGCTCCGCCGTTGCTTGACACGAACTGCCGCCAGGGACCATCCATTCCGGCTTCACTGACGCCGTAGAAAACCCTCAGTCCAGCGTCGCCCCGGTGCACGAGGTGATACCGCCGCTCACTGCCGCGCGTGCGATACGACCGCCAGAGCCCGTGGTCCCCCTTCCAGGCGACCTTCTCCTCATCCACCTTCCGCTCCTCGTGCTGCGCGATGGCCGAACGCCACATGCGACGTTCGCATTCGCGGGGAACGTGAAGTGCGTAGGTGTTGGTTTTCAGGTCTCGCAGCGTGTAGTAGGTATGGCCGCCGCGTTCATAGCTGGCAACGACCTCCACGCCGTTCTTCGGCACGATTGGATCGGCTTCCGCCGGTTCCTCGATTACCGGAAACGGCTCGACGGTCGGCGCTGCGTCACTCCCCGTCGCCTCGCTCGGGGTGTGCGAAGGGGGGGCGGAGACCGGTTCGGCCAACGCCGCCGGGTCCTTGCCAGCGACCGGGCGCGGCTTGCGAACCCGTCCAGCTGCCGCCGCCGAAGAGCGCTCCCGATCCGGTGACGCCACAGGCGCTGCCGGCGCCGCTGCCGCTACAGGTTCAACCGTCGCCTGAGCCCTCGCGGCAGGCGGTGGCTCAGGCGCTTTCGGGGCATCCGTGCGCACGGGTTCCATGCGCGTCTGCGGCTGGAGCGCTTGGGCTCCCGGTTGGGACTCGGCGGACCGCTGATCCTGCGGTTGCGGCTGGGGACCCGGCCGTGACTCCTGTCGGACCGGAGCGGCGCGGCCCGTCACCATCGCAACGATCTCGTCGCGCGTCGCGGTGGACGACTCCCCGCCCTTGCGCACACGGATCGTCCCCGGCTCGCGCGCGTAAGGCCGCTCAGGGCCGGGGCCGACGCTCACCAGCAAGACAGGCTTGCCATCGGAGACAACTGGTTCGATGTCGAACGGAGGCAGGGGAGAGATGTCCTTCGCGGCTGCCTCGCGCAGTTCCGTGATGGCGGCGGCGGCGTCGCCGACGCCATGGACAGGCCGCTTTTCCGCTGCGCTCGCGCCAACGATCACCAGGCCGCCGCCGCTGTTGGCGAACGCCACGATGTCCCGCAGCACATGGGTCACCCCGGTGCGCTTGGTGCTCAGGCTTTCGTGGAAGGCCTGTGCGGCAGTGTTGCCGTCGATTCTCGCAGCCTTCACCGGATCGGCAGGGGCGGGAATGAATGGCCGTGTCCGGTCGAACTCCTCGCTGCGGAACAATTCCTTCAATGCCGCGAAGGAAACCTCCGGCAGCAGCACTTCGGTCGGTCGGTCTCCGATCCCGAGTTGCGTCTCGCGGTCGAGGTCGCGGAGCAGGCGGTGCGCGTCAGACCCCTGGATGCAGTGCATTCGGCGCGGGTACTCGGGCTTGGAGCCATTGAAGAACTTCGCAGTGGATCGTCGGTGGGGGCCAAGTCCGAGGTCGGTCACCTCGAGGGCGTGCAGGTGCTCATCCTGCGTGTAGGCGATCTTCGTCTGGCCGCCGAACTTCAACCCCTGCATCGCAACGCCATGCGACGAGTTGACATGCGCGCCGATCACAAGCGCTCCGGTTTCGGAAAGCACTTCGTAGGCGCGCAGCACGTCGCTCGTCGCGCCGACCTCGCCCGAGCCAAACCGATCCTCCGGCACCCCGAGCAGCAGGAGCAAATGCTCCATGAGGCGGACGGTCGTGCCTTCCGGGAAAATCGCGAGGACGTGGAATCCGAATGTGGCGGTGAACTCGAATCCGGGCAGCACCAGAATCCGGCGCAAGAGGCGACGGTACTCGTTCAGGCGGTCCTGCTCGCGCGGCTCGATCCGCTTGAGGAACTCCAGCAGTTCTAGGTCCTCGATTTCACGCCACATGTCGGCGTAACCGCGCACCGAGTTGTGATCCGTAAACGCGATGATGTCGAGTCCGGCCTCCTCGGCGCGGCACAGGAGATCGAGCGGCGTCGCTCGAGGGTCCTGGTAATCGACTGAGGCAGGCGTGTGCAGGTGGAGGTCCATCCTGCGCCATTGGAGCGCCCGCTCCGCTGCGGACGCCGTGGGCTTCTTTTCGGATGTGGCAGCCGGACGATCCGGCGCATCTTTCGCCGCGCTTCCCCGGCGAGTGCGAGTGGGGGAAATTGGCGCGCTCCTTTGCATGATGCCGTGGAGGGAATCCACCGGCGCGCGATGGTCCGTCCCTAAATCTCGTCGATGCTACCACGGAAACGCCTCAATTTGACAATAAGTCAGGCAATCCGCGGCATATTGATGTGCTAGACTCGCGTTAGGTACCGGTGCCTTCAGGCCGCGCCATTGCCGACGCGCGGCTCGGGTGGCGCCGGCATCGCCCCGGGAACGTACACACCACCGGGAGCGCCGCCGCCGGGATGCTCGACCGGCAAACCGCGGCGATGGGGCGAAGGGAGACTCTCGTGCCGGAACTCTCGTCACAACTGCTGCTGGACATATTGCTGGGGTTCATCGTCGTCCTTTTCGCGCTCTTCGGCATTCGCCGCGGGGCCGGGCGCGAGGCCCTCGTGTCGGCTGGGCTACTCCTCGCCGCTGTCATCAGCGGCGAGTGGGGCGAACGGTTCGGCAACTGGCTTGCGGGGCGTACAGGCCTCGATGTCGGCACCGCGCGGTTTGCGATCGAACTCGCCATCCTCCTGTCAGGAGTCTTTGTAATCGGCTACGGGGCGGGCGGCGCGATTCCCGCCACACGGCCTTCGCTATGGTCGCGCATCGCTGGCGGCGTGCTGGCGGCGATCAATGGCGCGGTCTTCCTTGGCTACCTGCTGCGAGCCATCGACCAGAACCTCAACCCCGGCGACACGCTCGACGATGGCTACGTTACGGGTGTGTTGCTCAACCATTTCGACCTGATCCTGCTCGCTGCCGCGCTGTTCGCGTTGCTCGTTATCCTGATCGGCTGGATCGTGCGGGCGATCAACGGCGACGACGTCGAACTCGAACCGGCCTTTCCGACTCGCTCCCGTCCGGTAAAGGTCGCCCCGCAACCGGACGCCGGAAAGTTCGATCCGATTCCAACGCAACCCGCTGCCCAACCGGTGCAGCGCGTATTGTCGGAGACCGCGCCGCTGCCGCAAGCTGCCGCGCCACAGTGGCAGGCTCAGGCGCCATCCGGGAACGGCAACGGCGCTGGGCAACCGCTCCCAGCTGGAAGCGCCGCCTCGACATGGGCGCAGTGGGGCCGAAATGACCCGATGGAGCGGCTGACCGTTGTCGGGGGCGGCGGCGGCCGCTTCTGCCCAACCTGTGGCGCGGCGGCCGGTTCGAACGATCTCTATTGCCCGGAGTGTGGCAAGACCCTGTAGGAGCGAGCCGCACGGCGTCGTGCGCGTCGTCCACTCCACGACGGGTGGCCGCGAGGCCGCCCGTCCATCGTGAAGGAGTTCACCCGTGGTCGAGACCAATCGCGATGTTTCGGTCGAAACCGCCCGCCTTGCCGCGGTCGCCGCTATCGACGCAGCTGCCGAAAGTCTCGTGCGGCTCTCGAAGTTCATTCACAGCCATCCCGAAATCGCGCTGCAGGAATACGAATCCAGTGAGGCCTGCGCCGAATTCCTCGAGGAGCGCGGGTTTGCCCTGACGCGCGGCGTCGCCGAACTCCCGACTGCCTTTTCTGCCACCGTCGGCGAAGGGGATCCGCACATCGCATTCCTTTCGGAATACGACGCCTTGCCGAATCTCGGGCACGGCTGCGGGCACAATCTGAT
>CAIPGK010000259.1 GCA_903864575.1 uncultured Chloroflexota bacterium | reverse complement strand
GTCCTTGCGGTCGAGGTGGGTCACCAGCATGGCATGGCGCCAATCCGATGCGAGCCGAAGCCATGTCGCGGTGAGATCGGTTACGCGGGCATCCTCGGCCATCGCCGTGCGCCGGAAACGCGGCGACCAGGTGGGAACTTCCAGTTGCGGCCACGACCCGCTTTCCGCGAGTTTGATCTGCTGCAGATCCGGCGGAGCCGGTTCATATCCCGCTGGCGCGGGAGACGCCAGTGCCTCGAAGAGTTGCACGCGGCGGCGCTCGGCGTTTTCTCGGGCGATGGCAGGAGCGTCCCACAGGAGGCAGGCGCCAGCCATGCTTGCGAACACGGGAAGCGTCTCCCAGCCATCCGGACCGCCTCCCGCCGGCGCCTGGAACGCCCGCTCGGCTCCGACATCGCCGCCGTGCGCGAGATCGGCGAGCATCAGCACATCGAGCGCGCGCTCCACCAGTCCGGATGACTCCGCATCGGAGTAGCGGTTGCCCACGCCGTCGCGATCGGTGACGACATAGATCATCGCGTTGGTGCGACCGGGCGTGGTCTCGCCGGCGAGCCGATCGACCAACAGGCGGCATCGCTCGTGGACAAGCCAATTCGCCGCGTCCGGCTTGCCCCAGCTCATGTAGCGCAGGAGCAGCAGCACCCGCGCTTCGACGTTTAGGGTGCGGAACCGGCGGTACAGGGACTCCACCCACGCGGCGAGACCTTCGGTCTCCGGCGAATCGAGATCAGCCACCAGCCACACATGGGGAACCAGCACCTCGCGGTCGTCCCAGATCAAGGCCTCGCGGCTCTGCTGGGAAGCCAGCAGGGACGCCAGCGCCTCCTGTACCGCAAGAGCGGCAACATCGATCGGCGGCTCCTCCTCAGCCAGTTCCTCCGGATCCAGCAGCACATCGGAACGCAACTCGTCTGGGCCTGGTTCGCCGACGCCAGCACCTCGCGCACCAATCCGCAACCCTGGCAGGACGCGATTGGCGTCAAGCAGTTCCTCTCCCTGGGAACCGCCCTCGAACCAACGCGTTAACCGGGTTACCGCTGCGTCCCCGAATGGATCCAGCCCGACCCAGACGGACGACCCGCGAGGCCGCCCGCCCGCGCGCGCTGATGGTCTAGGCATGGCTCGCGCACGGGTCGCTGTCAACGTCCACGAAGAACTGGCCATAGTCCATGCGAGTGGTGATCGCCTGCTCCATCGCGTTCAGGACGCCGATATCGTCATAGTCGATGACTTCGTTCGGCGCGCTCTGCAGCAATTCCTTGACTTTTCGGAGTGCTTCCATTTGCTTCGCTGGCCGAGCATCCTCCGGGATCGCGCAAATCTTCTGATCGACATCACGCTGCAGGTCGATGGAGAGGGAAGGATTCCGCCTCATCTCCCGCGCCAGTTCGGTGAACGACTGGAAGGAATGCGAACCGCCATCCACATGGACGCGAATCGTGTCTCCATGCCGGGGCCGGGAGTCATCAATCTGGACGAGGTCAAGCGCCAGTCCCATGCCTAACGCACAGTTCGGTTTGAGGTCCGCAACTTCGGCCGGCTGGATGACCGAATCGACGCACCCATCGAAGCGCGCGTCCACATAGAGGAACTTGTCCCGGCTCTTTTGCGCGGCGGAGTCCCGCATCCGCTTGAGTTCGCGGGTATCGAGGTAGAAGAGCGGCGCGACGCCCTCCCGGCTGTACAGGACAATACGGTCCTTGCCCGGCATCCACTTTGGCGTTCCCGCCTTCATCAACTGGGCGATCTGGTCCAGCGATCCCTTGATGTCGTGTTTGGTTTCCGCAATCCGGTAGGCCTTTTCATCGGTGGCGAGAACGACAAACGGATACGGATGACCATAGTTTGCCGCCCGCAGACCGTTAAGGTTCCAGAATGGCCGCACCCGCTTCTGGCACTGCTCCAATCGCCGCCGGATGAACGCTTCAAGTTTCAGCTTTTCCCAGTTTCGTGCTGGCACGCCCGCGTCCTCGGCATTTTTGCGACGAGCGTCGATTTCCCGGGCCGATTGCGTTACGGCATCATCGTGCAGACCCAACGCATCGCGCGCCTGGCACTCCGCTGCGAGCGCGTCCCAAATCGACATGTCCCGAACCGTGCGCGTCACCCGCGCCACGCCTTCCGAGACGATTGCGTTATCCAGCTGGTCGCGATACTGGTCGACACCCGACTTCGACGCCGGCGTGAGCGGATCGAGCCACCGCTGGAACGTTTCGTACACGACCCCGGTGGTGGCAAGCCGAAGGTCACTTTCTTCGAGCGACTCGTCAATCGGAATTGCCGCCAGCGCCAACGGGTCTGACGCGTGTTGCGGCGGCGCAGTGACGCGGGTGGCCGTCGAATCGACTGCCTGCTTTTGCACTTCCTCCATGAGGTTCTGGAAATGATGCCGCAGCAGGACGGGGTCATCCAGCACTGCCAGATCGAGGACGCCAGTCTGTCCATGTTCGCCAAGATCCGACTCGGTTTCCCGCTCCAGAATCAGGCGCAACAGGTCGGCATTCTCCTGTAGATCGGTGAGGACCTTCTGGATCTTCAGGACCTCGACCGTGAGATCTCGATAGGTCTGCCGAGCCGCCAGCATCCGCTGCTGCTCGGTCGTCCGTTCGACAAGCGCGCGATATGGTCCGTTGATGAATCGTGCTTTCGCTGACTTGCCGTCCCGGTCAAGAACGCGCGAGATGCCGGATCCGAAGCTGTTGGGAAATGCGGCAACCGCCTTTTCATACGCAAACTGGGCGCTCGCGAGTTGCGTTTTCATTCCGAGGATGCCGTCTTCGTCGCTCCCCTCGTATTGCTTATTGAGTTCCCGCCACTCGTTTTCGAGGTCCTGCCGAAGCATGGCGACCCCTTCGAAGGCAAGCCCGAGCGCGGAGGGTCCGCCGTCGACCAGCCACTTCTCCACCTGCTTGCGGAAGTAGCCGTCGGGACCGGAAAACGCAGCCACAATCTCCTCTCCGCGAAGGCGGTAGTGCTGTTGCAGGCCCTTGCCCGCATAGTCCTCGAGTTGCTTCGGGACGGCATTCGCCATGCCCGCCGCTGAGGCCGCGTTGGCCTTGACGAACGGTGAATTGCCGCTCATCGACACCTGACTGAGGAACTGCGGCTTTGCCTTTGGCTTTCTGGTATTGGGATCGGTCACCTGCTTATCGAATTCCGCCGAGAACGGCGGCTTTCCACCCCATGACAGCGCGTGCACCTGAATGAAGTTATCGACCTCGCTGCGAACGACGGCGTCGACCTCGTCGGTCATTTTCGCCAGCACGTCGATCGCGAACCGCCGCGCAAGATGGCGTTCTACCCGCTCCACCGGGAAGACCAGCGCCCCGACTGCGGCGCTCGCATAGGTCGTCGGACGGCCTCCCACCTCCGGGCGCTCCTGCAGCTGCATGATGAACTGGGAATGCGGCCCGAGAATGGCATTCTGCAGCCCTTCATCGAGCAGATTCGAGAAACTCTCGGCGATCAGCGATTCGGCAATGAGATTTGAGTAGGCCGTGAAGTCGGGGAGACTCTGCCCGCTCTGGTTTTCGCGGCCGAACAGGTAGACGTACTCGAACGGCCGCTGCTTGCCGTAGATGACATTCCCCTGCCCCGGCCATTGGAAGAACGGCGTTAGCTTGTTCTCCGGCGTTCCGGCCACCCGCTGGCAGTAGTCGATCTCGCGGAGCGCCGCGTCGGTGTTGGCCCAGACGCTGGACGAGTCCGCCGAACCGGGGCCGAGCGCGGTGACGCTGGCGAGGGGGAAGACGCCGATGATCGGGCAATACTCCGGGAGTTCCTGCCGAAGGTGCTGCGCCAGCGTCAGCACCATGCCACTGCCAGAGCCTCCGCCGAGCGAGCAGGCGAGGTAGACCGGGACGGTCCGCACGCCGTGGGCGGGACCCAGCACGGCGTCGATCCCGCGCAGGTTCTCCTGCACCGCGGGGACGATCTCGCGCCCGAGGCCGGTGAGCGCGATTCGGTAGGCCAGACGCCCCTTCACCCGCAACTGCCCGGCGCCGCTGGCATACGGCCCCGCCATGAGCGGCCCGGCCATCCGCCCGCTGCCATTCTTCCTGGCGGGCCACCAGGTCCGGAAGTAGTCATCCTGCCACCAGGATTCAACCTTCGGATCGACCTCGAATTTGTCCTTGCCTTCGGGCACATCGAAAATCTGGGCGGCGTCGTAGCGTCCCGCAACGCCGTCCTTCCATGTATCGATCAGCATGAACCGGAACTGGTCGGCCGCTTCTTTCGCCGACGGCGTGTCGTTGGCGAGCGACACCTTCACCTCAAGCGAATCGCGCACGCTCGAAACGATGGCCCCGCCGATTCCGCCGATTCCGATGAAGATGCCTGGCATCGAATGCTCCTCGCCCTTGCCTGCCGCCGTGCCCGCTAGTTGCCGTCGAAGATGTTGCCGTCCGCGAATCCGTCGCCGCCATATGAGTCGGTGGCGGCGCGGACGTAGGAGAACGTCACGCCCTCACCCGGCACATCGACACTGTCTCCAGGCGACAAGCGAACCTTCGTTCCCGCCGGGATGTCCTCGATTCCGTTGACCTGCACATCCTGCGCAGGATCGAACATCGCGCGACCTGTCAGGCGGCTGAACCACGTTCCCTTCAGGACGCCAAGCATGCCGCTGGTGCCCAGATCAACCGCGCCTCCCGGCCCGATCATGTCCCCGGAACTGATCGGGGAATAGTTTCCACCCTGCTCGACCGCCGCGTTCCTCGGCAGCCCCGGCCTCGCGAACGCCAGCAACGCGAGCGCCGCCACCCCTCCCAGTCCGTACAACAGGCTCCTTCCATACCGGTGCAGGAACGAGATGTACACCTTCGCCTTTGGCTCGAAGGTGATGCTCGCGTGTTCGCCGCCTTGCTTCACGTCCTTCGGGCCGTCGATCTCGAGGGCCGCGCCGCCGCTGTCAAGATCGATGATCAACTCGGCGGCGTATTCCCCTTCAGCCAATTCCCGAAGGGCAGCCTCGGGTGCTTGAAAGAAGATCAACGCGGTCTGGCGGTCCTTGTCGAGTCGAACCGCGTGATTGCCGTCCTGATCGCCCACGCATACCGGTGAAACGCTGGTCTCCTTGAATTTGGTGCAGGTCCATTCCACCAGCACCGACCGGCCGGAGGCCGCATCCTTCTCGTCGAGCGTGACCGTGAGTTCCGGCCAGTCGACGGGTTTCTCGCCCTTGCCGTACTTCTCGATCTTTTTCGTCGCGGAGCCGTTGCCCGAGATCTTGACGTGCGCCGTCGCCTCGCTCACGGTCACCTGCAACGTGCCTGTCCAGACGATCAGGCCATTTCCGTCCTCGGCGCCAGCACTCTCCGTGGTGTTGGCTCGCGTGTCGCCACTGCCCGGATCGAGAGTCAGCGTGACGGGAATCTCGTAGGTACCGGTGGGAATGCGCTCCGGCAGCGTCACCTGCAGGTCACGCGAGGCTGGGCCGGTAACGTCGACCGTCGACCCCGTATCGCCGAACACGGTGGCGACCTCGAGGTCTCCGCCAATATCGGCCCGAAGCGTGCACGTCCCGCCCTTGGCGGCGTCCACGTTCACGGTCGCTCTGAAACCGGGCGACGGCACATCGTCATCCGAGGTCAGGGACAGGCTGGTCATACCGTCTTTCCAGACCGGTTCCGCGAAGGAACAGGTCGGGGCTTCGAGGATCGGAACCTCGTCAACGGACACCTCGATGACGATCTTGTCATCAGCTGTCGGCTCGGTCTGCGCGCGGATTCCTCCAGCAACGCCGCGCGCCGGAATTGCCCACGCGCCCGCGGCGCCTTCCAGCACCGAATCGACCGGGTCGATGATCAACTCGAAGTCAAGCGACGCGCCGTCGGCCAGCATAGGCTCGTTCTTGCCGGTAATCTCGATTTCCAGCGGGTCCGGCTTGCCTTCGCGGATCGTCACTGATTCCTTACCGCCGACGAAGCGGACATCGAGCCCTTCGGAAAGGCCGCCGCGCGCGACCGTCAGGATCGCTTCGCCGCCGTTTTCCTCGTCGTGGTTGACTGTGCAGACCACTCGGTAGTCACCCTCCGGGTCCGCATCGGAGCGCAGGGCTGGCACGTCGCAGGACGGCATGTCGACCCGCACAACGGCCGCGGCGGAAATCTCGGCGCAGGCCTCGACGGACCCGGCGTACATCCCGACGCCAGTCTTCTGGATTCCGTCGCCTTCCAGGATGAGGCCTTCGCCCTCGAGTTTGAATCCGATCACCACCGGGAGGCAAACGGTGTCTCCACCAGCGGCGCGCAGGTCATTCGCGCTCGCAGATACGGTGACCGCTGCATCCTGCACCGCAACATCAAGCTTTCGCGGCTCGGCGATCGCGGCCCCCTTCACCGGGGAGCCGTCACCGATTTCCGCGCCGACCCGGACAACCGCACCCTCGGGCATCGCGCAGGAGACGGCGCCCGGCCATGTCACCGTCTCGTCCGCGCCTTTGTCGGCCAGCTCAAACGGTCCGAACGATGGCAATTCGCACTGCACGACGTCGGGATCGATCAGGGTGAGCCTGAGGGGTATCGGAAGCGCGACGGTTCCATCGCCGTTGTCGATGACGCCGTCGCCGGTGACCTCGGCATTTCCCGGCTCGATAACCAGGAAAGCCGTGAATTCCAATTGTCCCGATCCGAGTTTCTCGAGCGCCGCCGGGTCGCCCTCCGCCTGCACGCCGATGTCCAACCCGGGCTTGTCGAGCGACACCTCGGTCTTTTCGCGCATCCCGCCCATGAGCACCGCGGTCACGCCGTCGGGCAATTGTGAGGTGTCGAGCCGGACCAGCGTGCCAGCGACCCCCTCTCCCACCGAATATGGGACATCTGCCTTCCACGTGACGGGATGCACTGGCGGGTTTCCAATGACGAACTCTGGCGGCGTGGCCGGAACGGGCGTCACCGGCCCCACATCCAGAACAGGGCGGGCCACGACCTTCACGACAGCCCCGGAATGAACCGTCCAGGTCCCGTCGCCATTGTTCTCGGCCCCGGTCATGTCGAGTTCGACCCCCTTCGGATCGACGATCACGTCGATGACCACCGGATATGTGCCCGGCTCCGACGCAAGCAAATCCTCGGCAGGCACATCGAGCACGACCGCCAGTGGATCGCTCCCGGCGTCGAGCGAGGACGATTCCACCAGCGCGGGGTCCTCATACGTCCCGCCCGGCGCGGCGAATCCGGCCGAGGCGTGGGGAAAGACATCCGTGCCATCGCGGTCGCCGATACGGACATCGACCGCGGCACTGCTCGACAGGTTGAGATCGAGCTTCTGCTCGGCGCGGACCCCGGCATCTGTCCCACCGAGGTTGAAGGCCACCACCACGCAGACCGGAAGCACCACGCCGTCCTGACCCGTCGCGGAGGAAGCGCCCGGATCGGCGTCTACGGCCGCGCAGCCAGACGCCTGGCCGCCTGGCAACACCAGCACATCCTGCGTTACGGTCAGGCTCACCGGTTCTCCTGGATCGGCGTCTCCGAGGCGGACGTTCTCTCCGGTCGCCTCGATCGTGAAATTCAGCGAATAGGTCCCGTCTGGCCGCGGAGAACCGTCGGGAGTGGCCGTCATCGCCGCGTGCGGCAAGTCGATCTGGAGGTAGGCCTCCTTTTCGCCTGGCCCGAGGGTCAATTCACCCGGCAGCGAGTCGCCGAACTCACCCTTCCCGGTCACGAACCCTGCCGCGATGCCATCGTAGGCGTCACTCTCGCCGAGGCTCAGCGTGATCACCGCCCCGTCCGGCAGCGGCGCGTCGAGGGAGATCGTGGCGAAAGACGGCGCGCCCTCCCCCGGCTCCGTGAGGGATCGCCAGGCATCCACCGGCTCCGGGTTGGAAGCGGAAATGACACTCGTCGGGTATCCCTGGATCCTGAACGGCAGCGAGAACTGGCCGGGAACCGGGATGACCTCGGGATCGACAGGATCGACGATCACCTGCGCCATGTAGGTATCTTCGCGCGGCTGCTCCGGCTTCTCGACGAGCCGCCACCCGAACACCAGACCAGAACCGTCGGCGGGGAGCACGTTCGAATCCGGCGAGATGAAGCGGATCGTGACGTCGTCGGGCGTTACGCTTGCGTCGGAGAGCCTCACTTCGACGCCGTCGCCCGGATCTCCGGCAACGATACAAAGGCGGCCTGTCGCACGATCGTTTGCCTCGACATCCAGTGTCCCGAGTTCGGGTGGTGCGACAGCAAGGCGCAATTCACGAATCTGCGGCACTTTGCCATTGACGATGGAGACACCCACCCCGATCAACTCGTCGGTCAACTCTGGCGACAGTCCATTCGCCGCCTCGCTAAGGAGGATGTATTTGGTGAAGATGTAGTTCTCTTCGTCGAGATACTTGCGCAGAATCTCCGGCAGCGTTGGATACGAGTTGGCGTCCGCTCCCGGGTACTCTGGGTCTCCGGGGCCGTTCCCGAGACCGTCGCTGAAGATCAGCAAGGTCTGCACGTGCTCGCGTTGGTCGTTGTCGTCCGCTTTCAGGGATGCGAGCAATCTGAGGGCGTAGTCCACGGACTCGGAGAGATGCGTCCGTTGGTAATCCGCATAAAGACTATTGATGTATCCGGTCGCAGCTTCGCGAGATCCCGGTTCGGACATGTAATAGGGTGAAATGATGGACGAGGTCGCTGGGTCGATCGCAGGATCCATCGGATCGAGGAGCAGGCCCGTAGTCGGGTCGAGAACGCCGCCGGCGAACGGCACAATGTATACCGCCGCTTGATCATCGAGTTCGTTGATGAAGCGGGTAGCAGACGTTGCAACTTCGGGCCAGATGTCGAGTTCGGGCACGTACTTCTCAGGTTCGCCCCTCATGCCTCGCATCGAACGGCTGACATCGAGAAGAATCAGGTAATCGTAATAGGGCGCCTCTGCCTCGCTCGCAACATTTGGCGGGCAAACGTCAGGCGCGACCGCGGGAGAATCCGACACCACAATCTGGCCGGACGTGGCCTTGCTGACGTCGATCACGCCGCTTTGCGGGGGAATCGGTGTCGGCGCGTCCTGGGCCAAACCTGCCACCGGCGCCAACGCCAACAATGTCGCGAGGGCGGCGACATGCCACAGGATTCGACGGTCGCGTGCTGCGGGGAGTGGCACGTTCCGAACCTCCACGGAAGATGTCTGGTTGCCATGTTCCGCGAATCAGGAACCCAGGTTCCTGCGAATCATGACGACTCCTTGAGTGTCGCGAGATGCTACAAGTGATCATCCATTCTGTCCACACGCCACCAATCGACGGCGTCGAATCCGGACCTTCGTCCCGGTGCTGCCACAGGCTGCGACAGGCCGTATACTCTTCTGCGTGCGCCAAGTCGCCGCCGTAGCTCAACTGGCAGAGCAGCTGTTTTGTAAACAGCAGGTTGCGGGTTCGATTCCTGTCGGCGGCTCCACCCGATAACCGCATGAAATCAGAAACAACGACCGGGCTGGGGGTGATGCACCCCCGGCCCGGTGTTCTGGGCGAATCTCAAGGGTCACCAGGTCTCGACCCGGCCACCCCGGGCCGGGCGTCGGCTCTCCAAACGAAGATCACCGATTGAAAACGCGGGCATCACCCTCTGGCTCGTCGACGGGAGGCGTCGAAAACGTCAAGCCTGCC
>CAIPGK010000258.1 GCA_903864575.1 uncultured Chloroflexota bacterium | reverse complement strand
TGGATCGGCTCGCAGAAGAGGGCGGCAAGCTGGTCGCCCTGCTCGGCCATGACGCGCTCGAAGGCGTCGGCATCGTTCCAGGGGATCATGATGACGTCGTCGCCCATGCTCGCCGGGACGCCGGCGGAGGAGGGGACGGTGTGGACATCGTCGCCGAAGGGGTCCTCGCGCTTGAAGAGCCAGGGCTCGGTGAGGCCGTGGAAGTGGCCGTCGAACTTGAGGTAGCGGGTGCGGCCGGTGGCGGTGCGGGCGATGCGGAGGGCGACGAGGGTGACCTCGGAGCCGACGCTGGAGAAGCGGACGCGCTCGGCGGCGGGAATGATCTCGACGATGCGTTCGGCGAGGGCCGCGTGGAAGGGGGTCTCGGCGGAGCAGATGACGCCGGCGTTGACCCCTTCGAGGAGGGCGGCGCGGACGGCGGGGTGATCGTGGCCGAGGAGGGTCGCGCCGTTGGAGAGGTTGAAGTCGAGGTAGCGGCGGCCGTCGATGCCGTAGAGGTAGGGGCCTTCGCCGCGTCCGGTGTAGAGGGGAGCGTCGAGGTAGGGCGAGAGGCGCATGGAGGCTGATACGCCGCCTGCGAGCACGCCGCGCGCCTGCGAAAAAACTTCAGCGGAGGATAGGCTTGGTGCGGTCACCTGACATTCCTTGTCGAGGTCGATGCGGTCGCCGTCTCGTTCGCGGGACTGTAGAATAACGCAGTGGGACTGTCAACGCGCTCCGGAGTTTGAAGTGTGACTGATAGCGGACGCGAAGTGGGGGGTGCGCCAGCGGCGGCCGGGAATCATGGCAGCCGCGAGAGCCGACTCCATGCGCTGGGTACGGAGATTCGTGCCCTGCGGACCGGGCAGGGGATGAGCACGGTGCAGTTGGCGCGCTCCTGCGGGGTGTCGCCAAGCCTGATCAGCCAGGTCGAGCGCGGGATCGTCGCGCCCTCGCTGGAGGTGCTCTGGGCGGTGGCGCGGGCGCTCGACGTGCCGATTGGCACCTTCTTTCAGCACGAGGCCGACATCCCTGCGGAGCACGACGGCGGGGACGGGCAGGAGGACGGGCGCAAGGCGATCGTCGTTCGGGCCGGGCAGCGGAAGCGGCTCGGGCTTACGCCGTCGCTTACCTATCAATTGCTGTCGCCGGACCTGCGCCGGCAGATCGAATTCGTCTGGGTCGAGTTCGGTCCCGGGGAAGAGGGTCCGCTGGAGCCGTTCATTCATTCCGGTGAGGAGCAGATGGTCGTCATCGAGGGGCAAATGACGGTGGTGATCGATGGCGAGCACTGGGTGCTCGACAAGGGTGACTGCATCACGTTCGACAGCAGCCTGCCGCATCGGGCGGCGAACCGGGGCACGCGTCCGGCGGTGGTGATCGCCGCGATCACGCCGCCATCATTCTGAGGAGCGACGAGATGAGCCGGGTGGCGATGGTGACCGGTGGTTCACGGGGTATCGGCGCGGCGATCTGCCGGCGCCTGGCGTCGGACGGATTCAAGGTCGCGGTCACCTTCCACAGCCGACCGGAGGCCGCCGAGGAGATCGCCGCGGAGATCGTTCGTGGCGGCGGCGCGGCGATCGCGGTTGGTGGGGACGTATCGCGGTCCGCCGATGTCGTCCGCATGGTGGAGCGCGTCCGCGGCGAACTCGGCCCGATCGCCGTGCTGGTCAACAACGCCGCCGTCACCGATTGCCACAAACCCTGGACGGAGATCGACGAGGAGGAGTGGAACCGGGTGCTGGCGGTCAATCTCTCCTCCTGCTTCCACTGCTTTCGGGCGGTCCATCCCGACATGCAGGCGGCGGGATGGGGCCGGGTGATCAACATCTCATCGGTCACCGTGCACCTCGGGCGGCCGAACCTCGTCCACTATGTCGCGTCCAAGGCCGGGATGATCGGGTTCACCCGCTCGCTCGCCCGCGAGGTTGGGCGCGACGGCATCACGGTGAACGCGGTGACGCCGGGCGCAATCCAGACCGAAGCCGAACTCGAACTCTTCCCCGATCAGGAGGGCATCGCGGAATGGCTCGGACGCGAGCAGGCCGTTCCGCGGCGAGGGCTGCCCGGCGACATCGCGGATGCCGTCGCCTGGCTCGCCTCGGATGCGGCCGGGTTCGTATCGGGCCAGACCATCAATGTCGACGGCGGCTGGGCGATGGTCTGACCGGGTTCAACGCACCCGGGGAGACGAGCGCGGAACCGGGGCGCCATCACAGGTGCGGCGAGGGGAACCCGATAGCGGCGGGCAGCGGGCCGTCCGGCCACCAGTACTCGACCAGCAGACGACCGATTGCGCCCGCGGCGACTTCCCCCTCGGCTTCAGGGGAGAAGGAGCGGTCGGCGCTGTGCTCGCTCATGATGCAGTAGACGACCTCGACGCCGCCGGGCATCCGGAAGACGCCAGCGTCGGCCCGGACCCCGGGGAACATCCCGGTCTTGTTGGCCACCCGGAGGGTTTCGGCAACGCCGAGTTCCTTTGCGTAGGGATTGACGGCAAGGTACCGGGGCGCCTGGTCGAGATAGCGCTGCCGGCCCATGATGTCGAGGATCGCATCGCATGAGGGCCGGTCGAGCAGGTCACCACGGACGATGGACCCGACGAGGCGGCCAAGTTGCCGCGGCGTGCTCTCAGCCAACCGTCGCACCTTGCCGTCGATCGCCGCGAAGTCGATCCTGTTGTGCAGGGTCGTGTCGCGAAGGCCAAGCCGCTGCTGGATCGTCTCGTTGACGGCGGCGACGCCCCCGACGAGATCGATCAACACGTTGGTGGCGGTGTTGTCGCTGAGCACGACCATGAGCATGGCGAGGTCGCCCACGGTCGGCTCGAGACCGGGCGCGAACTCGCGCAGGATGCCGGAGCCACCCACCTGGTCCTCCGCGCGAAGGGGGAGGCGGCGGGCCGGATCGATCTCGCCGGCGGCGATCCGGCGGAAGAGCTCCACCAGGACCGCGAGCTTGATCACGCTTGCGGTCGGCATCAGGGCGTCGGCGTCGAGTTCCACCGTCTCATCCGTGGCGAGGTTGTGCGCAAAGAGGGCGATGTCGCCCGAGAACCGGCCGCGGATCGCGGAAAGTCTGCGGTCGAGATCGTCGCGGTTCAGGTGATCGGCCATCGTGGTCTCCGGGGCGGCGTCGGGACGAAGGGGGGAGGCGGCCGCACGCGAGCGGCAACGTGCGCCCGGCCGGGATCATCCACGAAACGGCGGGAATCGTCATCACCCGCGTCCCGGGCTAATGGTCCCCCCGGCTGCCGCGTTCGGCCGGACGTTCACGCGGTGCAGGGCGTGCGACCAACGGCGATTCCCCGGCGGATTCCACCGATCCTGGCGCAATTCTGACCGGGAGCCGGGAGCGGCGTGCCTACGCTCACAGGTATGGTGCTGGCGAGCTGCTGGCGCACGCCCTATGCTTGCCGGCAAGCCGACCACGATGTCGTCCGACAACCGGCTTACATCGTCATCTTTGGGAGGAAATCAGATGCCCGCAGACTGCCGCGTTCCTGGAAACGGCGTGAACCGCTCCGCCCCGCCTGTTCGCGCGCGACGAGGGCTGGCGCTGGTCCTGCTGCTCGTCGCCACGCTGGCGATGACCGTGGCCGCTGCCGCGCGGCCGATTCCGCCGGGACGTGGCATGAACAAGGCGGTTCAGTTCTATGGAAAACCGGCGATCGCCAAGCCGGTGGCGATGCAGCAGTCGCCCCAGAATCCCTACATGGCCGCGGGGGACTATTCGAACATACATAACAACTCGTACATGACCGATTCGTACCGCCAGGCCGGACCGCTGGGGCGCGAGATGACGGTCACCTCCGTACGGGCGCGCGGCGAATGCGCGAGCATCACCTTCACAAGCAAGGGCGAGATCGTCGCCATCTGCCTTCTGCCGGGGAAGCCGGCGTATCTCACGCTGATGAACCCGGACACGCTCCGGATCATCACCCGGACGGCCCTGCCATCGGCGCCGGCCCCGGCGCTGGCATCGAGCAGCCCGTCGACCCGCGACTACACCGAGCTTTCCGGTGGCTACTTCTACCTCGACCACCTCGATCGGGCGGTCGTCGCGACCGCGACGCGCCACCTGATCACCTACCGGATCGTGCGAGACGGTGCGAGCAGGGTGTTCACGCCGGTCTCGGATGTGGACCTCACAGGCGTCGTCGCCGAAGGCGACGTGATCGAATCGGCCCTGCCTGACTTCGACGGCAACATCTGGTTCGTCACGCTCAAGGACGGCAAGGTCGGGTACGTCGACCGCGTGACGCAGACGCCCCAGGTGATGACGCTCGGCACGACGGCGGGGGATGAGGGGATCGCGAACTCATTCGCGATGGGCGCGGACGGCGGCATCTACATCGTCAGCACAAAGGCGATGTACCGGTTCGACGTGGCGACCTTCCCGGTTCCAACCTGGCGCACGGTCTACGAGAACGCCGGCACGCAGAAGTCGGGACAGAAGAGCATCGGCTCGGGTACGACGCCCACGATCATGCCGCGCAATCGGGTGGCGATCGTCGACAACGCGGCGCCTCGGGAGCACATCGTCGTCTACGACACGAAGACTGGCGTCGAGGTGTGCTCGGAGGCAGTCTTCCCGTTGGGGAGAAGCGCCACCGAGAACTCCCTGATCTCCGTCAACAACTCCCTCATCGTCGAGAACAACTACGGCAATGACGGGGCGCAGTCCACGACGCTTGGCCGCACGACCACGCCGGGCATGACACGGGTCGATGTCAGCGCTGCGGGCGAATGCACCACGGTATGGGAGAACACCTCCATCACGGTGCCCTCGGTCGTGTCCAAGTTCTCCGCAGGCTCCGGCCTGATCTACACGTACTCCAAGCCGAAAGGGCCGGGGACGACCGACCGCTGGTATTGGACCGCGATCGATTACCGCACCGGTGCGATGGTGTACAGCAAGCTCGCGGGAACCGGCGCGATGTTCAACAACGATTACGCGTCCCTATACCTCGGCCCGACTGGCGCGGGGTACGTCGGCGTGTTGGGCGGCCTGATTCGCGTCAGCGACGGAACCGGTTCGTAGAGACGACGGGTGTGGCTGCCGCAGGGGCAACCGATACGCGGCGCATCGGGCAGCGATCGGCGCCAGTGACCTCGACACCGCCGCGATGTGACAACCCGGACTGGCGTGTCGCCGGACCATGAAGGCCCGTGATGAGTCAGACCGCAGTGCCGGAGCGGACGACGATGACCACGCCCGGTGGGCTACGGCGCGGATGATGCCCGGGCAACCCCTGCATCGGCAGGGGCCGTCCGGGCTTCATCCGCCGCAGGAGAGCGACGTCACTGGAGCCCTACGACAGCTTCACCTTCACTGACCTGGTCCTGTTCCCTTCGATCGTGAAGCTGGCTTGCCCACTGTGCTTGCCGGCCGTCGCGGTCACCTCGTAGACGCCGGGATCGAGCAGATCGAACGTTATCCTGATGGCGCCGCCCTTCACCAGATCGCACTTTCCGACCTTCATGGTCTTCGCCACGTCGTTCGAGCCTGTGACGGTGACGATCGCCTTCCCGTTCCGCGGTTTCCCGCCGTGGTCGCAGCGCCGGTCGAACTTGCGGCCCAATTTGCCGGCGCTCACCGTCACGTCGGCTGCGCCGAAGCCGGTCACGCCCCCGGCGGGCACGTGGAGGAGTGTGGAGTTGATCAGATTACTGGAGGTCGCCGTGAACGGGCTGCTCCCGAGAAAGAGGCCGTTGGCGCTGGAGAAGACGCTCCCGTCGCCAGCAGCGACCGACACCCCATTGACGCTCGAGAACAGGTTGGAGCACTGGTTGGCGGCCGCGGTCGGGCAGGACCAGATCACGCCGTTCTTGCCCGCGATTGCCGCGTAGAGCGTGCCCTGGCCATCGTACGAGAGGGACTGGGCGCCGTTGCCGCCCTGCTCCCAGTCGGCGCAGGCGTTCGCCGCGCCGGGGTCGCAGCGCCAGATGATCCCGTTCGCAAGTCCGGCCCACAGGTAGCCGCCCCCCGCGGCAAGCGACGACGCGTAGGTCTTGCCGTAGGTATCGAGGGTCGCGCACGCGTTCACGGCCTGCGGATCGCAACTCCAGAGGATGCCCTGCTTCTTCTGCTGACTCCCGTAGCTATCGAGCCCGGCGTACAGCCTGCCGTTCGCCAGCAGCAGCGACATCACCGGGCGTTGTCCGGCGTCGTCGAGCAGGGTGCAGCCGGCGGGCATGTTGTCCTGGCTCTTATACGG
>CAIPGK010000257.1 GCA_903864575.1 uncultured Chloroflexota bacterium | reverse complement strand
CCGAGAACAACCGGATCTCGATCTGGACCCGCCCGGACAAGAACTCCACGACCTGGACGAACCAGACCACCTTCGGCACGTTCGGCTCCAATAGTGACCAGTTCTCGTACCCCTACAACCTCGTCGTCTCCGCGGACGGTCTGACCGCATGGGTGGCCGACAGATCCAACAACCGGATCTCGATCTGGACGCGGCCGGACAAGGACTCCACGGCCTGGAGCCCCAGCACCCAGTTCGGCTCCGGTCCCGCGAACGGCGACGGCAACTTCGACAACCCGCGCGGCGTCGTCGTCTCGGCGGACTCGCTGACCGCCTGGGTGGGCGACAGCGGCAACAACCGGATCTCGGTCTGGACGCAAAGCTGACCGGCTGACTGCGCCACCACCCCTTGTGACCACCGCCGCACTCCCCCTGCGGCGAGGAAAGAACCGGCGGCCCCGCCGAAGCCGGGGCCGCTGCCGTTCCGGGCAATGGACCCGGATGTCTGCCAGGACACGCCAGCGGTCCGCCTGCACCCGTCATGACTTCCCCGTCGTCGCCCTGCCCGCGCCTCCGCCTTCGCGCCGGGAGCGACGCCAGCCGCCCGCCGCATCGACTTCGGCGGCTTCCAGGACCACACCATCAGGGGAGGCGAGGGCGTCCTCTCCCTCGGCTACGACGAGTTCATCGGCCCGCTCATCAGGGCCGTCCAGGAGCTGGCCGACCGGGTTGACGCCCAGGACACGCTGATCGCCCGCCTGACGGGGCAGGCGTCGTCGGAGTCGTCGCTCGCCTGACGTCCGATCTGGCCGCAAGCCCGTCAGCGCGAGGCACGGGAGATCTGGCGTCCTCCCCCCTCGGCCGGGATGCCCCCTGCCTCGCGCTGACAGGCCTGCCGCGATCCCCGCTGCGGTACGCTTCGCCCCATGAAGCACGCGACCGGGATCACGCGATGACGCCGCGCGCAGGCGATGGCCGTTTCCTCGAAGCCGCCCGCCCCGCCGCGCGGGTCGCCGCCGCGACCGCCCTCGCCGGGGCCTTGCTCGTCCTCCTCGACTGGCTCCTCCGCCCGGTCTCCATCGGGGGCGAGCCGGTCGTGCCGCTCGGGGCCTTCGAGTACGCCGTCCTCACCGTCACCGTCCAATATGGCGACACGAAGCGGTCCCTGCGCGAGGACCTCGGTCAGCGGATGCTCGCGACCGCCACCGGATGCATCCTCGGCGCGATCCTCTGGCGGTTCGGCGGGGAGACCATCGCCGGGGTCGCGCTCGCGGCCGCGGCCGGCTGGCTCGTGGGCGGCCTGATCAACCGCGACTTCGCCCCCCGCACCGTCGCCGGCATCGCCGGGGTGATGGCCATCGGCGGCGCATTCCCCCTCGCCACGTTGCTCACGCGGGCGGTCGCCATCGTCGCCGCCACCCTCGCCACGGCGCTCGTGCTGCGCGTCGTCTGGCCCGATCCGGCCCCCGATCCGGCGGACGCGCCATGAAGCTGATCCTCCCGGTCGCCGGGGCGGGGATGCGCTGCCGCCCGTGGAGCGCCGTGCTGCCCAAGCCGCTGCTCCCGGTCGCCAACCGCCCGATGCTGGCCCACGTGCTGGATGACCTGCTGCCGCTGGACCCCGAGGAGATCATCCTCGTCACCGGCTGGCTCGGCGACCAGATCGAGACCTGGACGCGCGCCGCCTATCCCCGGCTGCCGCTCTGCTTCATCCGGCAGGATCGCCTGCTCGGCCAGTCCCACGCGGTGCTGCAGGCGCGGGAGCATCTCGCGGGGGAGGGACTGATCGTCTTTCCCGACATGCTGTTTCGTCTCGGCACGGACCCATTCGCCGCCATCGCCCCGGAGATCGACGCCGCGATTTTCACCACCGAGGTGGCCGACCGCGCCAATTTCGCCATCGCCCAAACCGGCCCGGACGGCATCGTGCGCCAGCTGGTCGAGAAGCCGCGCCAGCCGATGGCGGGCGACGCCGTGATCGGCATGTACTGGCTGCGCGATCTCGCCCGCCTTGGAGCGGTGATCTCCGGGCAGATCGCGCAGGGCCGCGCCGCGCCCAACGGCGAGTTCGCCCTCGCCGACGCCATCGGCAGCCTCATCAGCGAGGGCGCGCGCATCCTCCCGATCCGGGTGGAGGAGTGGATCGGGGCAGGCTCCAACGCCTCCTTGCTGGCCGCCAACCGCTGGGCGCTCGACCGGGCCGCAGTCCCCGGCGCGCTCCCGTCGCGTCCCGGCTCGGACATCATCCCGCCCTGCGCGATCGACCCCTCGGCCATCATCGAGGCATCGGTCATCGGCCCCTGGGCCAGCATCGGCGCGGGCGCCGTCGTTCGCCGCTCGCGGGTGCGGAACGCCATCGTCGGGGAGGGCGCCGTGGTGGAGGATTGCAGCCTTGACGGCGCGATCGTCAGCCGGGATACCCGCTGGGGCGTCCCCCGGGGCGAGCCGGGCGGGGAGTAGCGCCCCGTCCCTCCGGCCATCACGGCCCGCGCGATACAGGAGGCGGGGGAGACCGGTGTGGCCTCCCCCGCGTGCGTTCGCTTTGGTTTACGCCGCAGATCAGCCGCGGACGCCAGCGAGCTTTCGCTCCTCCTGCTTCGCCCGGAAACAGGCGTCGCAGAAGACCGGCCGCGACGGGTCCGGCTGGAACGGCGCGATGGAGTGCTGCCCGCACGCGCTGCACACGATGT
>CAIPGK010000256.1 GCA_903864575.1 uncultured Chloroflexota bacterium | reverse complement strand
TGGAAGGAGCCGCCGATCCGCTGGCTGCTGGAGGTCTACCCTGCCGACGAGGTGCTGCCGATCCCGATGGACCGCGTGAGCTTCGCCGTCGTGCCCGATCTCCCACACGTCTACGAGGCGGAGATTCGCGACGGGGAGGGAGCGACGCGGGCAGTGTTCGGGTTCGACCCCCGCTGGACCGACCGGCCGTGGCTGGACGCGTTCCCCGAACTGGGGCTGGTGCATCCCGTGACCGGATGGATTTCGGCGACGGTGGACGGGGCGACCGTGCTGGACCGTAGGATTGCCACCGACGCGGAGCGTATCTGGGAGTGCTTCCAGGAGGAGGTGCTGCCGGCGCTGGCGGATCACGCGCGGCGGGTCTCGGACGGGAGACTCGATCAGGAGAGCCAGCCGTTTTTCGGGGCGGTGGAGCTGCACGTCGAGGCGAGCGAGCCGGACGAGGAGCTGCAGGTTCGGGAGGAGCGGATCAGCGCGCTGGAGGCGCTCCACGAGGATCTCTACTTCGTGACGCTCGAGTTTTTCAGCCGCCTTGGCGAGCAGGAGGGGGCGGGCAAGCTGGGAGCGCCCGGGCAGGTGATTCCGTGGCTGCACGAGCGCGCCGGCCAGGGGGCGCGCCTCCACTGGCGGCTGCTCGAGGCCCCGCCGCGGCAGGCCGGGGCCGGATCGGCGCGGGTGCGGCTTACCGAGGTCATCGTGCGGGAGGACGGCGGGATCGACCGCTGCCGGGCCGAGGTGTCGCTGCCCTCGGCCGATGCGGTTTCAGATGCGCGCGAGGCCCTTGCCCGGCTTGCCGGACGCGTGCAGGTCGACGCGGTCTGCTCGCTCGTGGTCGACGGCGTTGCCTGTGGCGAGATTGCGATCCCTGCCGGGCGGCGGGATGAGGGGCCCGAACTGGCGGGGAGCGGCCGCGGGCGCCGTCTGCGCCGGGACGCGGTTCCCGGGTACGAGGAGCATCTCGAGTTGCTCGACGACGTCGCCGGGTTGGCGGGCGTGCGGCTCTGGCGGGCGGGGCGCAGCGTGCAGGGCCGGGCGCTCTGGGCGGTGGAGTCGGTCCTGCCCGGCGGCGGGGCGCTGCGCTCGCACGTCAAGCAGATCGCCTGGAAGCCGACGTTGCTGATCAACGCGCGCCACCACGGGAACGAACCGTCCAGCACGATCTCGGCGCTGGAGACGGTCCGGCGGCACGCGGAGGATTCCGCCTGGGCGGAGATTCGGCGCCGGGTCAACCTCGTCGCGCTGCCCTTCGAAAATGTCGACGGGGGCGAGCTCTCCTGGCGCATGCACCGGGATCATCCGCGCTGGATGCTCCACGCGGGCCGGTACAACGCGCTGGGGCTGGAGTTTCGCTCGGCCTATGGCGACCCCGATCATCCTTCGCGGGAGTCGAGCGCGCTTCCGGCGTTGTGGCGGCGGTGGCTGCCGGACATCGTGGTCGACGATCACGGCTTTCCGTCGCACGAGTGGGTGCAGCCCTTTTCGGGGTACATCCCGAAGTGGCCCGCCTACTGGATTCCGCGCGGGCTGGTCTACGCCTATCTCGGCTGGGTGGACGATCCGGGGTACCCGGACCACCGGCGGCTCAAGCAGCGGGTGCGCGATCTCATGGAAGAGGAGACGGGACGGGATGCCGAGATCGTGGCGATGAACGAGCGCTGGGCCGAGCGGTATCGCACCTACGCCCAGGGCGAAATGCCCGAGACCTTTCCGTTCGAGCCATACGAATCGCTGCTCGTCTACGACACCCCGTCGCCGCCCGATCCGGGGGGAAGCTGGACCACCTGGGGCTCGGATTTCGGCACGCTCTACCCGGAGATCACCTCCCTGTCCTTCGTGACCGAGGTCGCGGACGAGACCGCGCAAGGGCCCTACATGGACACGTGCGTGCGCGCGCACGAAGCGATCGATCGGGCATGCCTGCGGGCGCTCGCCGAAGGCGACCACCGGCTCGAGCGCCGGGTGGTCCGGACGGACTCCGGCGTGCGGTGGACGATTACCCGGCGCCGTCCCGTCGTTCCGGCCGCGGCGGCGCGGTAGCCCGGTTCGCCACCAGGCGACAGATCATGACAACGGAAGAGCGGGAGCGGACGGCCCGGATTCCGGATTCGTGGGGCTTCCCGCGGCATGGTCCC
Organism: uncultured Chloroflexota bacterium; assembly: GCA_903864575.1. Classification (GTDB taxonomy): domain Bacteria; phylum Chloroflexota; class Chloroflexia; order Thermomicrobiales; family UBA6265; genus CADCWF01. The sequence continues at coordinate 2,804 of CAIPGK010000256.1, read as the reverse complement.
GAGGGCCGTGTCCGCCCTGAATCACCAAACTCCGCAACTCATCCTGGCGGTGACCTAGCCCGGATTACTCATGAAGGGTGGTGGCGGCCGACAGGGAGTCGCCACCACCTTTCGCCAGGGTGACTGTTCGCCAGCCGCAGCCGGACCCACGTCGCCTCCTCCCGGACTCACCCGCCGATCTCCACCAACCGCAGCCGTAACGTCCCCAGCGCCGTCGGCGGCACGCCAGCCGCCGCCAGCCATCGGCGCACCGTGTCCAGCAGCCAGTACGCCGCCGCGTGCAGCACCAACCGCGCCTGGTTCGCCCAGAACCGGCAGCAACTCAGCCGTTCCGCGAAGCAGTCCAGCTAGAGGTCCTTGATCCAGTTCTCGCAGGCTCTCCGCGCCACATAGCAGTCGTAGACCGCGGCGGGGGATGCATCCCGGCTCGTCGCGGGTATTCGGCCCTATGCCGAGGACCTCCGCCTTCATCACGATCCGGCGGGGAGTCGGCCAACTGTCCGACTGGTGCGTCGTCTCTCCCAGCAACCGCACTTTTGCGCCGTCCAGGTTCCATGACAGCGCCTCGGCCTCGGCCGGCAGCGGCGCCACCCACCGGAAACTGTCCGCAGCGCTGTTTCAGCTGCAGGTCGTGGGGCATGGTGGCGGCGTCACTCTGATCCTCGTGGCCGCAGGCGATCTGGTTAGCGCATTGGGCGACCAGTTCCGGCACGGTGTGGCGGCCGCGCCGGGTGCGCCAGTCGGGAATCTCCGCAGCGAGGGAGGCGGTCAGGCCGAGATCGACGTCGGCGGCAGTCAACCAGGGAAGCCCGCCGTCGCTGGTGAGGCGGCCGCCGAGGAATTCGACGTCGAGCGGGAGAGGACCGCCAGGAAGGCAAAGCGAGGGTATGGTGGGCATATGACATGCGGGGCGCACCCCGGCGGCGGGACGAGGGTACGACGCCTTCCCTTCCCCAGAGGTGTGCCTCGTTGTCACAACCTGGATAATCCGGTTTAATTGCTACCGGGCGAGTCACCTGTCCTGTCCTGTCACGTCGCCAGCCGGACTGGCTGGACCCGGTCCTAGATCCGGTCCGCGTGGGGGTTTCGTCACCCTGAGTCCCGCGCGTCGCGCGATCCCGGACCGGAGTTGGGTGCGTCCGCGGTGGGCGGTCGGGGCGTTCCCGGCTCGGTCCCGCAGGGGGATTGGCGACGGGCGCCGGTCTTTTCGGGTCACCGGAGGAGAGGATGGACCACTCATCGTTCGACCGCATCGCCCGCCTGCTCGGCGGCGCGACCACCCGCCGGGCCGGCCTTCGGGCCGCACTCGCCGGCGCGTTGGGCATCGCTCTCGCCGACCCCGCCGACGCAGCGAAAAACGCCAGCACGGGCGTTGGCGACGGCGGCGGCGCCAGCCATGGCAGGACGCGGGGACGCGATCGCGTCAAGCCGGAAGGCCCGTGCGGCGACGGCTCGCGCAAGGAGAATGCCTGCACGAAGCACAAGCAGTGCTGCACTGGCATCTGCAATATGAAGGCCGGGAAGAAGAACCTCGACGGCAAGGGCCGCTGCCGCTGCATCAAGCGTGGCGGGCGATGCAGCACCGACACGAACTGCTGCAGCGGCCTGCCCTGCACCGACCTTGTCTGCGGCGGGCCGCTGCCTGTTCCGGGCAAAACCTGCGCCACCACCGCCGACTGCGGCACGGGCATGTCCTGCTCGTCAGGCACCTGCTTCGACATCACCCCGTGCCCTGCTCCCTTCTCCGCTGGCAGCTGGGGCATCTTCGACGTCGCCCACAACCAGGAGAACGACGGCGAGGGCTTCTATCCGGGCACCCTCGACCAACCGGAGCAAATGGTGATGCTGCCCGACGGTTCCGCGTTCCTCCTCGTCGAGGAGCAGCGCAACCGGATACAGAAGTTCGACTCCTTCACCTTTGAGGTCCTCGCCGTCATGTCCGCTCCCACCGACGCCGGCAAGATCCCGCCGGCGGGATCTGGCGACGGCGAGTTCGACGGGCCTCAGGGCATCATGATGTCACCGAATGGCTCGGAAGCCTACGTCTTCGACAACGGCAACAGCCGGATCACCGTGATCGATCCCGTCGCCTGGACCGTCATTCGCCAGGTCCCGATCGACAGCGCCATCCTCCCTGCCGGGCTCAGTCTGGAGCAAGGCTCCTTCAGTGGCGCCGGGTATGATCCGGTCGGCAATCGCGTCTTGTTCCTGACACGCGAGGAATCTCAGCCCGCCACTATTGCCGGCATCGGCATCGTTCCGCTCAATGGCTCTACCCAGTCGCTGCAGACGCTCCCGGCCAATGAGTACGCGAGCTTCGCGGTCAGCCCCGACGGTTCCCGCCTGTACCTCGGCGGCTGGGGCGCGGTGGCGATCCTCGACAGCTCCACGTTCCAGCAGGTAGGCATTCGCGGAGCGTGGGTGACGAACCGGGATGACGGCAACTGCCGCACCGGGTTCAATGAAGTCGCCTACCATACGGGAGCAATGGGTGTCGACTCAGAGGGTCGGCTCTGGGTTTTCGACACTGGGTGCAAGCTGCTCACCCAGTGGGATGTGTCCAACGACCAGTTCTCGCTGGTGACCTGGATCGGCGGCAGCGACGAGTCCCAGTTCCTGGCGCCATTGACGCGCACGGACAGTACGCTTCTTGTCTTCAACCGCGACAGCGACGAAAACAACATGGTCATCGTTTGCCGCAACACCAAAGTGCCCAACGGGCAGGAGTGGCGCAGCGCCGGCATCTCCCGGCCGGGCCGCCACCGGCGCGCCTGACCAAACGCGGCGGCCCTGGCCCCGCCAGG
>CAIPGK010000255.1 GCA_903864575.1 uncultured Chloroflexota bacterium | reverse complement strand
GGCCGGACGCGGCCTCCAACGCCTGGGCGAACCTGACGATCATCGGGAGCCTCGGTTCGGCTGCGAACCAGTTCGCGGAACCGTCCGGCGTCGCCGTCTCCGCCAATGGCCGAACCTTGTGGGTGGCTGACTACGGCAATAACCGCATATCGGTCTGGCGGTATCGCTGATCGCCCTCGCCCGGGAGGCGGGAGCGATCCCGAGATTTTGCCACGCGATCGGCGGCCATGCCTGGAAGCACGTTCACCGCACGATGCGATTCGCGCCTGCGTCTACTGGCGACCGCCAAGCGCGACGGCGACGGCGTCCTTGCGACTTCCGACATCCAGTTTTCGATAAATGTTTGCCACGTGGCGCTTGACCGTGTGCGGGGAAACGAAGCACTGGTCGGCGATTTCGGAGTAGGAACGTCCGAGCGCCAACTGCTCGAGGATTTCGCGCTCTCGCCGTGACAGCATCGCCAGTGCGGCCGAGGGCGCAAACGCCTTGCGATCTCGTGCATCGGGTGTGCTGCTCGAAGCTTGGTTGGTGTCGGATTTGAGGGGATCCAGTTCAGGCAAGGTTCTGGCCGATGGGAAGATCGCCGCCAGTTGCCGCCGCCAGATTTCCGGAACCTCCACCGTGGCGTCGTCCGCCAGCGATTCGCCAGCGCCGAGGCGGGCGATGGCTTCGATGGATTCTGCCTGGGCGCGCGCGAGAGTGAAACCGGTTTTTCCTGCGCGGTCCCGGAATTGCGCGAGAAGCTCGATGGACCTCTCCCGGTCAGCTTGGGTGCCGGCGGCGCATAACGCTGCCGCCTGAACGAGCACCGGGTGAATGACCAGTTGCAGCGGCGCGGTGTCGATGCCGGGAGCCGAACCGCGAGCCCAGGCCGCCGCTGCCGGGATGTCCCCCCGAAGGAGGGCGAGCCAGGCGTCCTGCGCGGCCAGAATCGGCAGGTGCTCCGCCGCGCCATCGGCGATGAGCCGATTCTGGCTCCATTCGAGGCACTCCCGGGCGTCCTCTGGCCGGCCCGAGAGCTGGACGGCGATGGCCCGGACGAAAAGCGACTCACGAAGGCAGACCAGATTTGCGTGGTGGTGCTCGCGAGCGACCTGTGAGCTGAATGCGATCGCCTCGTCGATGGAGCCGCGGAGAAGCGCGGTGAATGCGAGTTGGCATCGTGCCCAGCACAGCGTCAACCGCAGATCGCTCTGCTCGGCAAGCTCATGAAGCCACGTCGCATGGAGATTTGCTGCCGCAGTGTCACCGCGCTGCAGGTAAAGCATGGTCAGCGTGAGCAATCCGCGCAGCGAGCTGGCATCGGCGAGATGACTCGCGGTCGTCCATTGACGGTTGAGGAGCCGCTCGGCTTCGGAGACGTCGCCGCCGCATGCGGTCGCGTAGGCGAGGTGCGCCTCCGCGAACCCGCGCGTGTACCTGCCGCTGGCGGGGAGTTGCGCGAGTGCGGCGGTGCAGATGCGTGCGGCGCGCTCCGGGTCTACCTGACTGAGGATCGATCCGCTCACGCGGAGCACGTCCAGTTCGCCGGTCAACTCGCGAATTGCGGCATCGTCCGGCGTTTCCCGCGCCAGACTGGCCTCGGCGAGCGTGATGATCTCCCTGAGCAGCATGTGCCGACCGCGCAAATGGGCGACCCATCCACGCGCCAGCAGCAGCCGCGGTCGAGTGTCGACGATCTCGCCGGGGAGCGTCTGGAGCCAGTCCGCCAGCCTGGGCCACTCTTCACGGTCGAGGGTTTCGGGTATCAGCCGTTCCAGCAGCTCGATTGCGGCGTCATAGTCGCCCGCGGAGACCCGGTGGAGCAGCTCGGCTGCTGGCTGGCCTGCGGCCGCGAATGCGTCCGCGGTGGCGCGGTGGAGTGCCGCCAGCGAACCGGGAGACTCCGAGGTCCCGAGCTGATGCAGCAACGCGGACCGGTAAAGTGCGTGAAACTCCCACCATCCTGTGCCCGCTGCTGGCGACGGGCGGCAAAGGTCGGCGGCTCGCGCGAAGGCGAGTGCCGAGGCGGATGCTGCCGCCTGCTCCGGCGCAATGGCGGCCAGCAGATCGCTAGTGAATCGCTCCGGGATGGCGGCGTAGACGAGGGCGCGTCGTTGAGCGGCGGGGATCCCTGCCAGCGTTTCATCGAGCAGCGCATCGAGGAGCGCTGCCTCCTGGTCGCCCGGACGTTGAACCGACTCTTCGGCGCTGTCTGACAGGACCGCGAGGCGGACGCCCGCCGCCCAGCCGGTGGTGCGCGCCAGCACGTCCGCGGCCCGATTCCGGCCTCCCTCTTCGTCGCCGGGAACGGTTGCGAGCAATGCGCTGATTTCGTCGGAGGTGAAGAGAAGGTCGGCGCCGCGAATCTCGGTAACGTTGCCGTGAAGTCGAAGATTCGCCAGTGGCAGCGCAGGTTCGAACCTGGCCGTAATGAACAGGCGCAATTGGGGCGGCGGGGACTCGAGAAGTCCGTAAAGGAAGTCGGAGACATCGCCGCCGGAAGCCTTGTGCAGGTCGTCGAGGACGACGCGAATCGGGGCCGTGGCAGCCTGCAGTTCCCCCGCGAGAGCGCGGCCCAGGTCGCGCGGCGAGGTCATGCGGGGCGACGCGAGGATGTCGTCGAAGGTGTTTCCGACGCCCGGCGATGCAAACGCGAGCGCCTCGCGGAGGTGCGCGCAGAATCGTGCGAACGATTCATCGCTGGCGTCGATCGTCAGCCAGCCGGCCGTCCCGGCCGCCCACTGTGCGGCCGCGATGGTCTTGCCGAAACCGGGTGGCGCAACGACCAGCACCAGCGGACGATCGCCCTCCCGGATCATCCGATCGATGCGCCGCCGCGCCACGAGGGCATCGGAAATCGCAGGCTGCCGCAGTTTCGATCCGAGGATGGCTCCTGCCCAGATCGACGGCTCAGCGTCCTGCGGGCTGATCGTCCGCAGGAGTCGCCTGGATTCGGATCGTCCGTCGCTTCGCTGCACGACAGCCCCCGCCCGCAGTTCGCTTGGAATCCTCGTCAGCATGACATGGTGACGACGATCCTGCCATGCTGGAGGCGCATTGCAATCACCGCTGTCGCGAAGGCGCAGCGTTTCCTTGAACTGTCAGTTGACGCTCAACGTGCTAAGGATTGGCAGACCCGGTCAGCTTGGCGAGAATCTCCTCTACATTGAAGCTGGCGGGTTTCTGTCGCGGCGGATACT
>CAIPGK010000254.1 GCA_903864575.1 uncultured Chloroflexota bacterium | reverse complement strand
AGGGTGGCGCCGACGACTACGTCACAAAACCCTTCAATCCGGATGAGCTTGCCGCTCGCGTGGCTGCCGTGTTGCGCCGCACCGGCAGCGGCTCGTCGGGCGCGACGTCGCATCAGATGCTCCGCTATCCGGGCGTCGAGATCGATCTCGAGCGCCGACGGGTGCTCGTCGGCGACGAAGAGGTCCGTCTCAGCCGGACCGAATGGGAGCTGCTCTTGCAGCTTGCTGCGAATGCCGGGAAAGTGATGTTGCACGGTGAACTCCTGAGTCGAATCTGGGGACCGGAGTTCCGAAGCGAAGTCCATTACCTGCGGACCTGGGTGAGCCGACTGCGGGCGAAGCTCGAAACCCGCCCGGAAACCCCACCGCTTTTTTCCACCTTTCCCGGGATCGGCTACCGGATGGAAGCGCCTGCTGCTGCGGAATCCGGCGTCAGGTAGTGCTCAGGATCGCGTCGGCAACCGTGGATTCGAGGACGCCGACATCCTCCGGGGACGTCATCCAATTGTCGAATGCCGCCCGGATGGCTGCATGGCCGCGCCAGAAGGTGCCGGTGACGAATGCTCGCCCATCACGCTGGATCGCGGCGACGACACGGCGGTTCAGATCGTCGTGTTTCGACTCGTCGATATGCGCTGGGGTGACCCGGAAGCAGACGATGTTCAGCGGCGCCGGAGCAACGAGCGAGAGGTTGGGATTGGCTGACACCCATGCCGCGAACTGCGATGCGTTGTCAGCGCAACGCTCCACGATGTCGCGGTAGCCGTCCCGCCCGGCCGCCCGCAGGGAGCACCAGGCCGCCAACGCGCGGAATCGCCGGGACATTTCAGGCACATGCGTTAGCGGGTCCCATGGCGCGCCGGGTGCGGGGGTCAGGTACGAGGCATCCACGGCGAACGCGGACCGCAGGGCCGCTCGGTCCCGCACGAAGGCGAATCCCGAGTCGTAGGGAACGTTGAGCCATTTGTGGCCGTCAGCCGCCACGGAATCAGCGCGCTCGATCCCGTTTACGAGGTGGCGCAGCCGGGGTGAGGCGGCGGCAAAGAGACCGAACGCCCCGTCGACATGCATCCACGCGCCACCGGGATGCATTGCGCAGAGGTCAGCGATCCGGTCGAGTGCGTCGAACGCGCCGGAGTTCACCTCACCTGCATTGGCGATGACAATAACGGGACCATCGAGGCTTTCCAGTGCGGATCGGAGGTCGTGGAGGCTCACCGACCCTCCTGGCGCTGGCAGGGCAGTCACCGTGCTGCTGCCGAGGCCCAGCGTTCCAAGGACCTTCCTTGCGCTGGCGTGAATCTCGGTTGTCGAGAGGACCGGTATCCTCGGATTTCCTGACAGTCCATCCCGGGAAGGATCGAAACCAAGTCGTTCGCCCGCCCATTGACGCGCCGATGCCAAGCCGACCATATTGGCCATCGTCGCGCCGCTGGTCATCGCGCCGGACCATTCAGCAGGGAGTCCGAAAAGTTCCTTGAGCCAGTCAAGCACGGCGAGCTCGGTTTGGGCGGCCGCAGGACTCGCCAGCCACATCCCCGCATTCTGGTCGATCGCGGAAGCGAGCCAGTCGCCTGCGATGGCCGCCGGAGTCGACCCACCGTTCACGAACCCGAAGAATCTCGGTCCCGGGGAGGCGACGATGCCGCCTTCGGCACGCGCGAACCATTCCGCGACCGCGTCCTCCGGAGCGCAGCCTGTCTCCGGGAGTGCGCCTGCGAGCGCGTTCTCCATCTCTCCGGTGGTCGGCATCCGGCTGACCGGACGAATGGGCAACCCTTCGAGATAATCCAGGGACAGGTCGAACGCTTGCTCGAGCGCCCGTCGGTACTGCGAGGTGTTGGCGTGCGGCGGGATGGTCATGGCGTCCTTTCAGGTGGCGACGGTGGAGAGCAGGAGCTCGTGCGTGGCGCGCTCGTGAACCGCCCGCGACGCCAATGCATTCCCGGCCCCATAATGCAGATAGCGAACGTTCACCCTGACCGTGCGAGGCGCAGCAGATGACCGCTCCGATTCCCTTCCTCTCCGCACTCGAGTTGCGCGAACTTTACCGCACGCGGCAGTTGTCGCCGGTGGAGGTGGCCGATACGCTGCTGGAACGGGTCGAGCAACTCAATTCCCGGCTCACTGCCTTCATCACCGTGACGGATGAGCTTGCACGCAACCAGGCGCGGTCTGCGGAGCAGGCGTGGGCCGATGGCTCGGCTGGGCCGCTGTCCGGTGTGCCAATCTCAATCAAGGATCTTACGGCGACCCGGGGCGTGCGAACCACGCGCGGCTCGCTGGTGGCGCCTGACTGGGTGCCTGACTTCGACGCTCCGTTCGTCGAGCGGTCACTCGGAGCCGGCGCGGTGATGCTGGGCAAAACGAATACGCCTGAGCTGGGATGGAAAGGCGACTCCGGGAACAGGATTGTCGGCCCCACCCATAACCCGTGGAAACTTGGCAAGACGGCGGGTGGATCGAGCGGCGGAGCAGGAGCCGCGGTCGCCGCGGGTCTGGGTCCTCTCGGGCAAGGGAGCGATGGGGCTGGATCGATTCGCATCCCCTCTGCGTTCTGCGGCATCTATGGACTCAAACCCTCGTTTGGACTTGTGCCGCAGTTT
>CAIPGK010000253.1 GCA_903864575.1 uncultured Chloroflexota bacterium | reverse complement strand
GGCCGGACGGCAAGGGCCGCGGCGAATGCCGCGGCCCAGCCAAAGAACGCCCGGCGCCTGACTTGTCGCCCGAGGTTTCTGGCGAAATCGTCGAACCGGTCACCATCCATGGACGCCCCCCCTAGCAGGAGTACTGGCAGGTTCCCTGAGCGCCCGGCATACCCGGATAGGAGGAACAGCAGACGAGGCCTCCGTCGCACGGCTGGTAGGTGCCGCTCGCGCAGGCGCAGCCCAGGCCTGTGCAATGAGCGAACCCGCATGAGCCATCGGATCCGCAATAGCCGCTGCAGCAATGGGGACAGGAATCGCCCCAGTTGCAGGAATTACCGCAGTAGTCGCCGGGATCGGCGCACTGCCCGCCGCAATCACTCTCGTAGGAGCAGACGCCCGGGCCCCCCATCAGACCCGACGTGCTGCAGCAGACCAGACCACCGCTGCAGGCGTTGTAGGTTCCGGTGGAACAGGCGCAGCCGATGTAGTTGCATCGTCGTGCCTCGGCATCCTCAGGCATCATGGCCGCCCGCCCGACAGCAAGGGCGGCGGCGGCGGCGGCGATACGCCGCAGCACACCACGGCGACTCGCTCCGCCTGCCAGCGCGCGAGTTGCGGAATCAAAACGCTTCGGATCCATGTTCGGCTCCCTTGCAGTCCCGTGAACCTCCAGCGCCATTCGCGCCGGCTCGTGGCAGCATACGTGCCGCCCTTGAATCCATCACAGCCCGGCGCCGTTGCTGGAAGCCGGGCTGTCGCGGACGACCCGGGCTACTGGAGCGAGGAGCCAACCGGCGCGCTGCCGATGCCATCGCCCGAATCGGGGCAGCCGTACTGGCAGGTTCCCTGTGCTCCCGGCATGCCGGGGTAGGAAGAGCAGCAGGACAACCCGGTGTCGCACGGCATGTAGGTGCCCGTCGCGCACGCGCAGCCAAGTCCGGAGCAGCGAGCCGAACCGCAGTACCCCATGTCATTGCAGTATCCGGAGCAGCACGCCTCGCAGGCGCCGTCCCACCCACAGATGTCACCGCACATCGCGCCGTAATCGCGGCACGACCCGCCACAATCCTGCGGCATCGAGCAAACGCCGGGGCCACCCGCCATGCCGTCCAGCAACGGGCAGCAGACGAGCCCGCCGTTGCAGGGCTGCAGCGTCCCGGTCGGGCAGGCGCATCCGACGTCGCCACAGGTGTAGGATTGAGCCTGCGCGCTGTCGCGCCCGGCGAGCGTTGCCATTGCGCCGGTCGCCATCCCGGCCAGCAGGCCGAGCACGCCGCGCCGCGTCCGGTCTCGGCCAAGCACCTTTGTGATCGCATCAAAACGCTTCGGGTCCATGTCGAACTCCCTTCGGCGCGCGCCGCCTTTGCCAGAAACCTGCCGGTGGTGTTTCCGGCAGGCTACGCCCGCCGCGTCCGGTGCGCAAGCGGGTCGTTTCCCCATCATGACGCGCGAAGGAGTCCATTCGGGTACGCTCCCTCCATGTGGCCGACCGACCAGCCCGGAGAGTTCAGCATGACCCTCGACGCCTTCCCTCGCGTTTCCCTGTGCGTGCTCCCCACTCCGCTCGTGCGCGCGTCGCGGCTCGAAGCCGCGCTTGGGCCTGCGTCGCCCCGCGTCTGGATCAAGCGGGACGATCTCACCGGTCTCGCACTTGGCGGCAACAAGGCCCGGAAACTCGAGTACCTCGTGGCAGGCGCTCAGGGCGAGGACGCGACGGTGCTCATCACCGAGGGCGCGGTGCAGTCCAATCACGCACGCATGACCGCGGCGGCCGCCAACGCCGCAGGGTTGCGCGCCGCGCTCGTGCTCGATGCCGCAAACGGCGATGCCGTCGCGGGCAACCTGCTCCTCGATCACCTTCTCGGGGCCGACGTCCATATCGTGCCCAACCCCGGCGATCGTCCCGCGAAAATGACGCAGGTTGCGGAAAACCTGCGGAAGCGCGGCGAGCGGCCATACGTCGTTCCGACGGGCGGAAGCGTCCCGCTCGGCGCGCTCGGATACGTGGCGGCAGTCCGAGAACTCATGGTCCAGCTCGCGGCACTCGGCGAATCACCGGTCGCGCTCTATCACGCCACCGGCTCAATGGGAACCCAGGCAGGTCTCGTCGTGGGCGCGAGGGTGTTTGCCGCGCCCTTCGAGGTTCGGGGCATCTCGGTAAGCCATCCTGCTGGGGCGAAGCCCGCCGTCGGCGCTGCACTCGCCAGCGACACCGCGGCGTTGATGGGACTCGACGACAGCTTCGCCGAATCGGACGTGCTGGTCGACGGCGGCTATGTCGGCACAGCCTACGGTCACCTCACTCCAGGGTGCACCGAGGCCATCAATCTGCTAGCTCGTACTGAGGGCATTTTCCTCGATCCGGTCTACTCCGGGAAGGCGATGGCCGGGCTGATCGATCACATCCGGATCGGTCGAGTCCAGCCGGGAGATTCGGTCGTGTTTCTGCATACCGGCGGTGCACCGGCGATTTTTGCTCATGGTCCAGCGTTGCTTGCCTGACCTTTGACTCGAACACCCGATGCTCTGACGATCCTTGCCCCTGCCATCCGGGAAGACGGACGGTCGCGCATGATCGTTGCTTAACCTGTTGTGTAACGCATGCCCGTCTCCCAACCGATTATGCTTCCGGCGTCGTCTCGCATTGACCGTCAGCATTCGCTGACGCGGTATGCGGTCATCGCATCGCCGTCCTCACCGAGGACAACGTGGAGAACAGGATGTCAGGCGCAAGAACCATCAAGCATCTCGTGCTCGTCACCCTGGTGGCACTCGGCATCGGGTTCGCATCCATGCCCGAGGTCACCCTTGCAGACCGGCCTCAGCGGGCAGCGCAGGATCAGAGCGCCGCCGAACCCCGAATCATTGGCGGCACGGTGGTCCCACAGGGCAAGTACCCGTTCATCGTGTTTCTCATTTTCCAGAATGCGGCGGGTAAGCGCTGGGCCTGCAGCGGCTCGATAGTTGAGAGCGACACCGTCGTCACCGCGGCCCACTGCACGATCGGAGCGGTGGCGGCGACCGCCCTGGTCAACAACGCGAACCGGGACGATCTGACCGCGGGGAAGACCTACGGCGTGTCCTGGGTCTACACCCACCCGTGGTACAACCCGATGAATCCTGCGTTTGGCAACGATGTCGGGTTGGTTCGACTGAGCGAGCCGGTCCCGGACATCACCCCGATCAAGCTCCTCCCGATCAATTCCGTCCGCTTTCAGGCGGACGACACTCCACTTGTCGCGGCGGGATGGGGGCGTGTTTCCAACGAGGTCTACACCACGTCCCGGCAACTGATGGAAGTCACGGTGCCGGTCGTCGAGAAGGAATCCTGTCGCTCCACGTTCGGCATCGACCCATTCGCCATCTCCGCGATGGTGTGTGCAGGCGCGAACGAGACCGGCGTTTGCAACGGCGACAGCGGTGGTCCGCTTTTCCAGAAAGTTGGCCTGAGTTATATGCTGATTGGCATCACCAGCTTCGGCACCGCGCGAGGCTGCGGAAGCCCCGGATATCCCGACGTCTTCGGACGAGTGTCCGCACCGAGCATCCACTCGTTCATTACCATGGGTCCTGCAGCCCTCGAGGCAGTCATCGCGATGGATCCGATGAACATGTCCGTCAGCCAGATGGAACGGCTGCGCGGCCCGAAGATGCCGAAAATGCGGCCCCATCGGCCATAGCCGCGATGCACAGGGGGGCGGCGGCATGGAAGCGCCGCCCCCAATGCACCTGCCGAGCCCGTCGC
>CAIPGK010000252.1 GCA_903864575.1 uncultured Chloroflexota bacterium | reverse complement strand
GGTCCCAGCAGCAGCATGCACGCCGCGATGATGGCAATCGCCCTTCTCATCTCGTCGAGCCTCCTCCGCATCGAGTCCTGTCCGCCCGATCCGCCTGGCCCGCGCCGGACGCCGGACGGTGGACGGTATGAGGATACCCCGGAATGCACCCGCGTGTCTGGCGACATGACGAACGCCAATCGGCCTCGACCCCGGATGGCCGGGGTCGAGGCCGTGGCGCGCAACGGGGCGATTCGCTACCAGATGCCGCAGGCGGCCGGGCCGTTCATATATCCACCGATGTACGAACCGCCGCGCTCCGCACCGGTTCCGTGCACGTCGCTCTCATCCGGCAGGAAGGGCGGCTGCCCGGATCGGATGGAGGTCCCCATGCCCCGGTTGAAGGTGCCTTCGGGGATGGCGCCACGTGCCTCCGCGCTGGCGACGTAGGCGCCGGCAAGGCAGTCCGCCTGGAGTTCGGACTCATCGGTCGGGTATCCGCCCATCCCGAGCAGCACCTGCACATGGTGGCCCCACTCATGGGCGAGGATGGTGATCCATTCCTGCGCGCCGTAGACCTGTTCCCAGACCGGCGCGACATAAATGACGTTGTCGAGCGGGCAGTACGCTGCGGGCCCGAGCATTTCCGGGCTGACCGGACCGCAACCGGTCGAGGTCTCTCCGTAGATCGCGCTGAAACCCGGTGACGAATAGGAGAGTCCGGCGGTGGCAAACTGATTCGCCCAGTAGGCGTCGATGTCCGCCGCCCACGCGGCCTCAACCGACTGGGCGGAGGCTGACACCGGCCCGAGCAGCACCAGCATAAGGGAGATCATCGCGAAGACACGGCGCGTGAGCATGGACCTTCTCCGGTCTGGGTGGTGTGTCATGGATGCACTGGGGCACCGGCAGGACCCCACTATACCCCGCGATTTCCACCCCTGTCCGTTCGCCGCCGTGAATCAGGACCGGCGGCGATGCCGTCCAGCGTCGTATCCTCTCCGCCATGAGGGCGCGTCGCCGCCGGCGCGCGACAGCCGGTTCACGCAGAGGAGGCCAGCGATGGCCCCACAGATTCCCGCATTCATGGATCTCGTCCGCGAGCGCGTCGTCATCTACGACGGGGCGATGGGCGCACAGATTCTCGACCTGAACCTCGACGCCGATGGCTACGGTGGCATCGAGGGCTGCAACGAATATCTTGTCTTTCACAACCCGTCCATCATCGAAACCATTCACGCCTCATTCCTGGAGGTCGGCTGCGATGTGCTGGAGACCGATACCTTCGGCGGCAGCAAACTCAAACTCGAGGAATACGGACTGGGCGAGCGCACCTACGACCAGAACCGCGCCGCCGCCGAACTCGCGCGCCGGGTCGCGTCGGCCTACACCACGCCATCCCACCCTCGCTACGTCGCGGGATCCATCGGCCCCACCGGACTGCTTCCGGCATCCGAGGACCCGATGCTCGGGAACGCCCGGTTTGCCGAAGTCGTCGGACTCTTCACCGATCAGGTACGCGGACTTGCCGACGGCGGCGTCGACGTGTTCATCATCGAAACCACCCAGGATATTCTCGAACTGAAAGCCGCCGTCCATGCCATCCTGCAGGTGCGGCGCGAGACGGGCATCCGGATTCCGATTCAGGCCCAGGTGACCCTCGACACGAGCGGCAGGATGCTCCTCGGCACCGACATCGCCGCGGTGCTCGCGATCCTCGAGTCGTTCCCGGTCGATGTGGTCGGGCTCAACTGTTCGACCGGCCCGGAGCACATGCGCGAGCCGGCCCGTTACCTCGGTGAGTTCAGCACCCGTCCGGTTTCGATCATTCCCAACGCGGGCATCCCCCAGAATGTCGACGGTCGGGCGGTTTTCCCACTCCAGCCGGACGTGATGGCCGCCCAGCTGCTCGCGATGGTTGAGGAGTTCGGCGTTGGCGTCGTCGGGGGATGCTGCGGCACGACCCCCGCGCACCTCGACGCTGTCGTCAAGGCCATCGGGCGCCGCCCCGCGCCGCTGCGACCGGCCAGGAAACTCCCGATGCTCGCGAGCATGACCCGCGCCGTTGCGATCCAGCAGGACCCAGCGCCGACGATCGTCGGCGAGCGGGTGAACACGCTCGGTTCCCGCAAAGTCAAGCGGCTGGCGCTCGCGGACGACTACGACGGCATCATCGAGGTCGCCCGCTCGCAGGTGGACGAGGGCGCGCACACCCTCGATGTCTGCATGGCGATGACCGAGCGCACCGACGAGCGGGAGACGATGCGCCGCCTCGTCAAGAAGCTTGCGCTCAACGTGGAGGCGCCGCTCGTTATCGACTCCACCGAAGCCGACGTGCTCCAGGATGCCCTCGAGCAGTACCCGGGGCGGGCCGTCATCAATTCGATCAACATGGAAAACGGCCGAGGCCGGATCGACGCCGTGTTGCCGCTGGCCATCGCTCATGGCGCCGCGGTCGTCGGCATGACCATCGACGAGGAGGGGATGGCCAAGACCGCCGAGCGCAAGGCCGCGGTTGCCCGGAAGATTCACGACATCGTGACGTCGGACTATGGCCTCGAACCGGAGTCGCTTATCTTCGACCCGTTGACCTTCCCGCTCTCCACGGGTGAGGAGGAGTTCTTCCGGTCCGCGGTGGAGACCATCGAGGGCATCCGCCTGATCGAGCGCGAACTTCCGGGCGTGATGACCATTCTCGGCATTTCGAACGTCTCGTTCGGGCTGAACCCGGTCGCTCGCAAGGTCGTCAACGCGGTCTTTCTCTATCACGCCGTCGAGGCCGGGCTCGATCTCGCCATCGTCCATCCGTCGCACGTCGTTCCCTTCGCCGAGATCCCCCTGGAAGAGCGCGAGCTGGCCGAGGATCTCGTCCTTGCCCGCCGCCCGGATGCCCTGCAGCGGATCATCGAGCGCTTCGAGGGCCGGGTGGAGGACGCGTCCGCGGGTGGCCCTGATCCAATGGCCGATCTCGATGTCTTCGAGCGGTTGCACTACCGCATCCTCCACCGGAAGAAGGAGGGGATCGAAGCCGACATCGACCTCGCGGTCGCCCAGCGCGATCCGGTGAAGGTGCTGAACGACACCCTGCTTCCCGCCATGAAGGAGGTCGGCGACAAGTTCGGAGCAGGCGAACTGATTCTGCCCTTCGTCCTCCAATCCGCCGAGGCGATGAAGCGAG
>CAIPGK010000251.1 GCA_903864575.1 uncultured Chloroflexota bacterium | reverse complement strand
GGCCGGACGGCCCGGGCGACCGTCACCGTCACCGGCCCGGAGGGGTTCACCAAGACCATGAAGGTCGGAGCCTGCGCCCTGGTGAAGAACGGCGCCATGAAGCATCGCGTCGATCTGCTCGATCCCGGCAACTACACGGTGACGGTGCAGGCCGGGAAGCATTCGGGGGAGGCGAGCTTCTCCATCGTGCAGGACCGGACGAAGCCGGTGAACGTCAAGCTCACGCGGGGCTCGGCGGGCGGCTGACGTCCTTCCCGCTGCCCCGACGGCAGACCCGGCGGCCCCTGCTTCGGCGGGGGCCGCTGGCGTTGCGGGAGTTGCCATCACGGTCCCGAATGGGGCAACTCAGCTGTTACACTTGTTACATTCATCCGGTGAATGATTGCTAGATTGCCGTCGACTATTCAACGACGTGGGACCGCGACGGTCACAACGCGCGTTCGGCCATGCTGGCCGGCGCATGTGCCATGCCATTCAACAGCGGGAGACCGAGATGACACGATCACGACGGGGACGCTGGGCGATGATCGCGCGGGGGGTGCTGCTGCTGGCGGCGATCCTGCTGCTGCCCCTGGCGGCTACGCTCCAGACGCCGCGGGAGAGCGCGGCGCAGACAGTTGCGCAGGATTCGCTGTGGGCCGGGGCCGACGGCCACGTCGGGGTGTGTGCGGACCCGTCGTCAGCGGCCTCGCTGGCGGGGTGCTTCGGCGCGCCGGAGAACATCGGGTCCGGCGCCATCGCGGCGGCATGTGCGTCGCCGGCGACGTCGGGCTCGCTTGCGGGGTGCTTCAGCGCGCCGAAGAGCATCGGGGAGCCCGGCGACATCTCGGCGATGGCGACTGACGGCGTCAACGTCTACTTCGCAACCCACCAGGATGGCGGGTGGAGTTGCCCGATCGCGGGTCTGGGAACCAACTGCACGCATATCATGGCTGGTGGGTGGCCCTCGGGGGAGTCCGTCAAGTCGCTGGCGGCCGCGGATGGCATGCTGTGGATCGGGCAGACTTACGGGAAGATCTACCGCTGCGCCGCGAACATCCCGTACGCCGACCAGTCCACCATGCCCGATGGCTGCGTGCTGCTCGATGACGCCGAAACTCGCTCCGTCGCGTCGCTGCTGCTGGCGAACGGCAGGCTGTACGCCGGCCTGACCCCGGTCAGCGGCCCCTACCAGGACAAGGATCACGGCATCCTCTGGAGCTGCGATCCTCAGGCCGTGAACTCCTGTGAAAATCTCGACACCTACGGGAATACGACGGCGCTCTCGCTGGCCGCGGGTGGCGGCTACCTTTGGGCTGGACTCGCCAACGGGATCATCTGGCGGTGCGATCTGAACGCGGCGAACGCCTGCGCCAACTGGGAAAACGCGGGTGACAGCTGGGTGAACTCGCTCTCCTACGATGGGCAGGGCACGCTCTACGCCGCGATCGAGAGCTACGGGGGTGGCAGCAATACCGGTGTGATCTGGTCGTGCCCGACCGCGTACGCCAACGGCTGCAGCACCGTGCTCTCGAATGTGAAGGGCAGGTCCGTCGCCGCCGGTGCAGGGGGCGTCTTCTCCAGCACGACGGCCAGCCTGTACTTCGGGGCGAGCGCCTTCACCGCGGCCTCCAGCAACCTGGACGGGGCAACCCTCCTGTACGTCCCCGCCGATGGGGTGTCGGGCGTCGGCGGCGTCGCGGTGACGGTGCGCGGCGGGAAGTGGGCGGAGCGGCTGGACAAGCGCTGCGCGGCGGGCGGCAAGGCCCCGAAGGCGACCGTGCGCGTCACCGGCCCGTATGGCCTGGACAAGACGCAGGTGGTCAACCTCTGCGGGCTGCGGGCGAGCGGCAGCGTGACGAAGACCTTCACCATGCTGGACCAGGGCGAGTACACGGTGACGGCGCGGACGAAGAAGTATGGCGGGAGCGGGTCGTTCACCGTCGAGCAGGACCAGACCGGGAAGGTCATCGTGCGGATGAGCCGCGCCGGTGCAGGAAAGTGAGGAGCGGCATGATGATGGGCAATCGGCGAATCGGAGCGATCGCGCGGGGGGTGCTGCTGCTGGCGGCGATCCTGCTGCTGCCGCTGGCGGCGACGCTGCAGACGCCGCGGGAGAGCGCGGCGCAGTCGGCAGGGCAGGATTCGCTCTGGGCGGGGTCCAACAGCGGGATCGGCGCGTGCGCGGACCCGTCGTCATCGGCGGCGTTGGCGTCGTGCTTCGCCACGCCGGCAGGCCTGCAGGGAATCAAAATCAACGCGGCGGCGACCGACGGCGTAAATGTCTACTTCGCCGGAATGGCGGGCGGGCTGAGTTGCCCCGTCGCGGACCTCGGCGCGAACTGCACCCTCATCATGGCCGGCCCCTGGGGCCCCGGCAAGGGGAACGAGGTCTTGTCGCTGGCGGCGGCGAACGGCCAGATCTGGATCGGGCAGGGCAATGGAGAGCTCTACCGGTGTCCGGCGAACCTGCCCTACGACGGCCCCCAGCCCTTCGCGCCCTCGCAGTGCGTGCTGCTGGACGATGCGGGGGATCGCCCGGTGGACTCGTTGCTGCTGGCGAACGGCACGCTCTACGCCGGACTTGGCTTCTATGGC
>CAIPGK010000250.1 GCA_903864575.1 uncultured Chloroflexota bacterium | reverse complement strand
GGCCGGACGGCCCGGGCGACCGTCACCGTCACCGGCCCGGAGGGGTTCACCAAGACCATGAAGGTCGGAGCCTGCGCCCTGGTGAAGAACGGCGCCATGCAACATCGCGTCGATCTGCTCGATCCCGGCGACTACACGGTGACGGTGCAGGCCGGGAAGCATTCGGGGGAGGCGAGCTTCACCATCGTGAAGAACCAGACGAAGCCGGTGAACGTCAAGCTCACACGAGGCTCGGCGGGCGGCTGACGCACACGACGCGCGCTCAGCCAGGTCGGCTGGCGCCGGGACCATGATCCACGGGTGAACGGAGTTGGGGATGAAACGATTACGACGGGGACGCTGGGCGCCGATCGCGCGGGGAGTGCTGCTGCTGGCGGCGATCCTGCTGCTGCCGCTTGCGGCGATGCTGCAGGCGCCGCGGGAGAGCGCGGCGCAATCGGCAGGGCAGGATTCACTGTGGGCGGTCACGCAGCACAACTCGAAAACCTCGATCGGGGTGTGTGCAAATCCGTCGTCGCCGGCATCGCTCAGCGGATGCTTTTCGTCAGCCACCAGCGTCTGGCAGGGCGAGTACAACCAGGCGGTCGCCACCGATGGCGTGAACGTCTACTTCGTCGGCCTTAATGGTGGGTTGAGTTGTCCGATCGCGGACCTCGGCGCGAACTGCACCACGATCATGGCCGGAGGGTGGGGCAGCACGGGCCAAACTGTCTCCTCGATCGCGGCAGCGAACGGCCAGATCTGGATCGGGCAACAATCCGGCAAGATCTACCGCTGCCCGGCAAACCTGCCCTATGCCAAGGGGCACACGATGCCCTCGCAGTGCGTGCTGCTGGACGATTCGGGTGACCGTCCCGTTACGTCGTTGCTGCTGGCGAACGGCAGGCTCTACGTCGGTCTTTACTACACTGGCATCGAGCAGCAGAACCAGGGGCTGCTCTGGAGTTGCTCGCCGGACACTGTGAACGCCTGCTCTACCCTCGACAGCTATGGCCACACCGGGGCCTTTTCGCTTGCAGCCGGTGGCGGCTACCTCTGGGCCGGACTCGGAAACGGCATCATCTGGCGCTGCGACCTGAACGCAGCGAACGCCTGCGCCAACTGGGAGCAGTCGGGCGGCGACGTGAACTCGCTCTCCTACAATGGGCAGGGCACGCTCTACGCCGCGATCGATGCCGGCAAAGGCCCGGTTTGGTCGTGCCCGACCGCCTACGCCAACGGCTGCAGCAACGTGCTCTCCAACGTGGACGGCTGGTCGGTCGCCGCTGGGGCGGGGAGCGTCTTCTCCTCCAGCTACCATAACGAGTTGTACTACGGAACGAGCCAGTTCTCGGCGAGCAGCGGCTTCTGGAGTGATAGCCTCCTGCTCTACCTCCCGGCCGATGGCCCGGTCGGCGTCGGCGGCGTCTCAATGACGGTCGAGGCCAAGGCCATGGCCCTCAGCCAGAAGCTCGTGAAGCGCTGCGACAAACCGGGCCGGACGGCCAGGGCGACCGTCACCGTCACCGGCCCCAACGGGTTCACCAAGACCATGAAGGTCGGCGCCTGCGATCTGGTCAAGAGCGGCGCCATGCAGCATCGCGTCGATCTGCTCGATATCGGCCCCTACACGGTGTCGGTGCAGGCCGGGAAGCATTCGGGGGAGGCGAGCTTCACCGTCGAACCGGACCGGACGACGCGGGTGAACTTGAAGCTGACGCGCGGCTTCCACCACTGACATCCCAGCCCCGGCTGCAACGGCAGACCTGGCGGCCCCCGCTTCTGCGGGGGCCGCTGGCGTTGTCGCCGGGACGCATCCCGCCACCAACGGCGGTGAACCACTCGATCCGTGCCGCCGCCGTCCTGTCGCCCCCGAGGTCATGCCGATGACGAAGACCGGCACCGCAGTTCGGCTCTTGATCCGCTTCGCTGTCTCCACTCCGGAGCATCTGCCGCACCCCGTTCAGACCGGAAACGGCACGAGAGCGATGCGGGGTACAGGGCGGCGTTCCCGTTATGCCATGCGTCAGGGTAAAATCGCCGCCTGATCGCGGAGACCGGAGATCGGGGAGCGCTACGCCAACCATGACCGACCCGGCCCCCACCGCAGCACAACCCAATCCCGCCACCGCACCCTACGCCATCGAGATGCGCGGCATCGTCAAGCGCTTCCCGGGGGTCGTCGCCAACGACGGCATCGACCTCCTCGTGCGCAAGGGCGAGGTCCACGCGCTGCTCGGGGAGAACGGCGCCGGCAAATCCACCCTCATGAACATCCTCTTCGGTCTCTACCACCCGGACGAGGGCGAGATCCGCGTCGGCGGCCAGCAGGTCCGGTTCAGCGGCCCGCGCGAGGCCGTCGAGCACGGGCTCGGCATGGTCCACCAGCACTTCATGCTCATCCCCCGCTTCACCGTCACCGAAAACGTCATCATGGGCAGCGAGGGGCCGGGCCTCACCATCGACCGCAAGGCGGCGGCGGCGAAGGTCGCCGAGATCGCCCAGCGGTACGGCCTCGCCGTCGACCCCGAGGCCCGCGTCGGCGATCTCCCGGTCGGCGTGCAGCAGCGCGTGGAAATCCTCCGCGCCCTCTACCAGGGCGGCCAGACCCTCATCCTCGACGAACCCACCGCCCTCCTCACCCCGCAGGAAGTCGAGGATCTCTACGCCATCCTCGAGCGCCTGCGCGCCGGCGGCGGCACCATCGTCTTCATCACCCACAAGCTCCGCGAGGTCGCCGCCATCTCGGACCGGGTCACCGTCATCCGCCGCGGCCGCACCGTCGGCGTCCGCGAGACCAGAGACACCACCCCGGAGGAACTCGCCGAACTCATGGTCGGCCGCGAGGTCGATCTCAAGGTCGTCCGCCCCGAGGCCCACCCCACCGGCCCCGCCCTCGTCGCCGACCGCATCACCGTCACCGGCGGTCAGGGCCAGCAGGCCGTCCGGGAGCTCTCCCTCACGGTCCGCCACGGCGAGATCGTCGGCATCTGCGGCGTCGAGGGCAACGGGCAGGCCGAACTCGTGGAAGCCCTCGCCGGCCTGCGCAAGCCGGAGAGTGGATCCATCACCCTCGATGGAACCGCCATCGCCGGCCGCAACCCGGACGACATCCGGCAGGCGGGTCTCAGCTACATCCCCGAGGACCGCCACGGCCGCGGCCTCGTCCTCCCCTTCAGCCTCACCGAGAACGTCCTCCTCGGCAACATCGGCCACGAACCCTTCAGCACCGGCGGCCGGATCGACTACGCCGCCACCGAGCGCCTCACCGCCGAGTTGATGGAAACCTTCGACGTCCGCGCGCCCTCCCCGGAGACCCCGGTCGGCGCGCTCTCCGGCGGCAACCAGCAGAAACTCATCATCGCGCGGGAACTGCACCGCCAGCCGAAGGTCATCCTCGCCGTGCAACCGACCCGCGGCCTCGACGTCGGCGCGATCGAGTTCGTCCACCGGCAGCTCGTCGCCGAGCGGGACCGCGGCAAGGGCGTCCTGCTCATCAGCTTCGACCTCGACGAGATCATGGACCTCTCGGACCGCATTCTCGTCATCTTCGGCGGCCGCATTGTCGGCGAATTCCCGGGCGGCGCGGTCTCCCGCACCGATCTCGGTCTGCTCATGGGAGGGAAGACGGCATGAGCGCCAATCCAGCACCGGCCCCGGCGCGGATGGCGCCCCCCGCCGAACCCGGCGCAGGCCAGCGCGCCGCGGCCGCCCTCCCGACGATTCTCTCAAGCATCGGCGCAGTCGCCCTCGCCCTCGCGGCCGGCGCGGTCATCATCCTCCTCTCCGGGCAGAATCCTGTCACCGCCTACGCCGCCCTGTTCGAAGGCGCGTTCGGCGGCGTCAAACCGCTTACCGAAACCCTCGTCGCCGCAACGCCGCTCATCTTCGGCGGCCTCGCCTTCGCCGTCGCCGCGCAGGCCGGGTTGTTCAACATCGGCATCGAGGGCCAGCTCGTGCTGGGCGGTCTTGCGGCAGGCATCGTCGGCGCATTGCCGCTCGGCCTGCCCGCCATCCTCCACCTGCCGCTGGCCCTGCTGGCCGCGGTCGCGGCAGGCGGCCTCTGGGGCTTCCTCCCTGGCTTCCTCAAGGCGAAAACCGGCGCGCATGAAGTCATCACCACCATCATGCTCAACTATCTCGCCTTCCGCCTGAGCACCATCCTGATCTCGATGGACGGCCTGCTGCCGGTCAAACCCGATCTGCAGGCGACCATGCCCGTTCAGCCCGAAGCGCGTCTGCCCAAACTCATCCCCGAAACCCGCCTCAACGCCGGGTTCCTGCTGGCCCTCGTCGCCGCGGCCGTCATCTGGTGGCTCCTCTACCGGACCACGTTCGGCTACCGCCTCCGCACCGTCGGCATCTCCCGCGGCGCTGCCGCCTACGCGGGCATCTCCTGGGGCGCAACCATCATCCTCGCCATGACCCTCAGCGGCATCCTCGCGGGTCTCGGCGGCGCGGCGGACACCCTCGGCCTGCAGGGGCGCTACTACAACGTGCAGGCCGGGTACGGCTTCACCAGCATCGCCGTCGGCCTGGTCGGGCGGAACAACCCCTTCGGCGTCGTGGCCGCCGCCCTTCTCTTCGGCGCGTTGAGCGCGGGCGCGACAAAAATGCAGAACACCGCCGGGGCCAGCAAGGACCTCGTCTCCGTCCTGCTCGGGCTCGTCATCCTCTCCGTCTCCGCCTTCGCCGTGCTGGACGAGTTCCGCAAACGGCGCAAACAGGCCGCCGCCGCCCAGTCCGTCACGGTCACCCGCGACCGCGCCGAGGAAGACGCCTCCGGCCCGGACGACACCCACTTCCAGCCGCTGTGAGCCTGCCGATCGGCCACCCCCACCCCCGGAGGCGCGCATGAGCGCGATCGCGGACTTCTTTACCATCGCGCTGCTCACGGCGACCCTGCGCTCGACCGCGCCGCTCCTTTTCGCGGCGATGGGCGGTCTCCTCTCGGAGCGCTCCGGCGTGACCAACATCGCGCTGGAAGGGCTGATGCTCCTCGGCGCGTTCGCGGCCGCGGCGGGCACCTTCTTCTCCGGCAACCCCATGATCGGCCTCGCCGTCGGGATGCTCGCCGGCCTGCTCGGGGCCATCGTCTTCGGCGTCTGGACCATCGGCCTCCGCGCCGACCAGATCGTCGCCGGCACCGCCATCAACCTCCTCGGCGCGGGGCTCACCGCCTTCCTCGTCCAGCGCATCTGGAACCAGGCGGGCGGCTCCCCGCAGGTCGAGAAGTTGCCCGCCTTCAGCGTCGGCGGCAACAACGTCAACATCCTCGTGCCGGTCGCCTTCCTGATGGTCCCGCTCGTCCACGTCGTCCTCTACCGGACGAAGGCGGGCCTCCGCATCATGGCCGCCGGCGAATCCCCGACCGCCGCCGAGAGCGTGGGCATCGCGGTCCCGGCTTACCGGTACGCCTGCGTGCTCGCGAGCGGTCTCCTCGCCGGTCTTGGCGGGGCCTATCTCTCCATCGGCGACCTCTCGCAGTTCACCACCAACATGACCGCCGGGCGCGGCTTCATCGCCCTCGCCGCCGTCATCTTCGGCAACTGGACCCCGTGGGGAACCCTCGCCGCCGCCCTCCTGTTCGGCTTCTCGCAGGCCCTCCGCTACCAGGTGCAGGCCCTCAATCTCCCCATCTCGCAGGACCTGCTGATCGCATTGCCCTACCTCGTCACCCTCGTCGCCGTCACCCTCTTCGCCCGCCGCAGCCACCCGCCCGCGGGATTGGGGAAGCACGCGAAGAGCGGGTGATGCGGTCATGTCCATCATTCTGGAAACCCTTGATAGGTGGGATCGGCAGATCATCCTCACAGAGGGTTGCTGGGAAAACCATATTCTCAACCGCAGACCATTGTTGCGTGGCCATCTTCACGCTGTCGAACAGGTGCTTCGGTTCCCGGGCAGGGTCACGCTCGATGCCAATGATGCACGCCGGGAATGCTTCTATGGGCGCGATAGTGCTATCGTCGAGATAGACGTCATTCTGAAGGTGGTCGTAGAGTTCACCTACGATGGCCCCGCTGGATCCGGTGAAATCGTCACCGTCATCCCAATGTCGCCCAACAGGGTCAAGAGCGGAGAGCAGCACAAATGGCCGTGACATGGCAGCGAGCCCAACCCAATACAGATGGGGATGATCGCCCGGTCGACCTGCCGTCTGATGCCGTTCCGCATCTCACCTACGACCGCAGCCCGGACATCCTGCTGCTCACGTTCTTCGGTCCGGACCGTCCGCATGTCGTCCGCTATGTCTCCGATAGGTGTGGACTGCTGATCGATCCGGTCGACGGGTCGGTGGTTGGTGTCGAAATAGACGACGTTCTGGCTGTCGCAACGGCCGTTGACTCCACCCTGCTCGCCGCTGTTGCCGCCGCGGAATACACCGGGATGACCAATGCTGACCGTGCTCTGCTTCCCACCGCACTGCCATTCGCGGCGGCGGTGCAGGCCGTCCTCGACGCGGTGAATGACGCGGAATAAATCACCTCAGCCATCCCGTCCCGCCCTACAACGCAAGGTTGTAGGGGATGATGCAAATCAGCGTCCAGATCACCATCGCGGCCGTCATCGGCACGCGGCTGAGCGGTTCGCCCGAGCGCGCCTTCCATCCGCGCGACTCCTGGAATGTATAGACGGGGAAGATCCCGACCCCGAACACGAATGCGAGCCACCCCCACTTGGCGCCCTTTTGCTGGCCGACGACGGTTGCCCCTCCCAGCCAGAGAACCACCGCCACCGCGCCGACGATCACCGACCAAATTCGCGCCACGCCGCCGGGACGCCACAAATCGGACACGAAGAACGCGAGCACAAGCGCGCAGGTCGCCAGCGTGACGACCGAAAGGATGACGATGACCCACGCAAGCCACCGAGACCTGACTGCCCCGGAACCTGGAGGCGTCTCATCAGGGATCGTTACCGGAGTCAGGACATCTTGCTCATTGCCGACCGTGAAGTCCGGCGGCTGTGATGATCGACCTGGAGGTTCCGGCTGACTGGGAATGACCGGGCCGGTCGGAGCGGGCGCATCGTCGGCGGACGCTCTCACCAACCCGAGCGCATCAACCCACGTTTCGACACTCCATGCAGCTGCGCCCGGCCGCATCCCGTAATCCCGTTCCAGGTGATCGATGGCCTGCCGCCTCGCCACCTCCAGCAAACCCGTTTCAGCAGCGCCAAGGAGCCGCGCCGGCACGCCCTCGTAATGAGCCGCGGTCAGCACGTTCACCTCGGCAGGTCGAAGCGGAACCAGATCCCGCAGCATCGCCTCCGCTCGTCGCGGGTCATCGATGAGGTCGTCCCGGCGGGTGGCCATCAGGCGGCGCAAGGCGTCCGCTGCTTCGGTGTTGACCGAAACCGCCGCTCCCGGCGCGGGCGAATGATCGTCGTCCCAGGAGTCGCTCATGCCCAGACCACCCCTTCCACCTCGCCGAACCGGATCACCACACCATTACCCAGGCGCATCGTGCGGCCCGGCGGCACGGTACGGGGCTCCGCCCGGTGATTCACCGCTTTCCATGTGACGGTGGACAGATTTTTCAACCCGAGCACCTCTGGCGCGTCCGGGTGCCGAACGACCTCGGCAAGCGGCGCATCGAAGCCATACAGCCTGTTTCGGCTCAGGTGATGCGGATAGAGCCGAACGCCGGTCTCAAGCACCACGACCGCGTCTCCGACATGGATGCGCGGGGGCCATCCCGCCTCATGGCACGCCGGGTTCCAGCATTCGCCACCGTCGGCGAGGTCCGGCGCATCCGGGTCAAAACAGCGCTCGGCTCCGCAGCGGGAGCATTCCACGACGAGGTCGCCCAATCGAACCATCGCCGCTCGCCACTCGCTTTCGCGCACTCGTCCATGCTCGGGATTGGTCAATCCATCGGTGAACGCGCGGATGAACAGATCCCGGATGAACGCGGGGTACAGGCTCCAATGGTCGATCGCGTTCCGATGCCGGCGCGGATCGGGCGCATTGACGTCGTCCCTTGGATCGAAAATGAACCGGGGGTCCTCGCCATAGAGATGGTTCATCGCCGCCCGGTCGAAGCAGTCGATGGTCGATTCGCGCTTCCCCTCCAGCGGGTGATGCACCATCAGCAACTGGAACAGCAGCACCGCCAGCGAGTAGAGATCGGTCTTGCTCGATGGGTTCGCCTCGCCGCGCACGATCTCCGGCGCCATGAAGCGCGGAGTGCCGAGGATCGTTCCCGCGTCGGATCCGTCCACGGTCACGTTGTCGGTGTCGCAGATCAGCACGTCTCCCGTTTCGGAGTCGAAAAAGACGTTGCCGAACGAGATGTCCCGGTAGCAGAGCCCCTTCGCATGCAACTGGAAGAAACTGTCCGCCAGCAGGTAACCAGCACGGGAAATGGTCCGCAGGGAAACATCATCGCGCCCACGCATCAGCGAGCTCGCGCCACAAAACCGGGACGGCCGCAAGGCCATCACGTAGCCGAAGCCGGGAATGTCAGGCGCCGCGGCCAGTTCGATCGGCCAGAGAAACCGCGCCGACGGCGGCCCCGCGGCGATCATCTCCCGAAGTCCGCGCTGCTGCGCGGGCGACGCCATGCGTCCGTAGTACCACTTCACCGCAACCGGCCCGCTCGCCCCTGCGGCCCGGTAGACCTCGCCTTGCCCGCCCTGTCCCAGCAGACCCTCGAGCCGGTAATCCTGCCGTGACGTCTCGCCAGTCACAATCTGCCCGGGCCGAAACAGCCCCATCGATTCAGGCATCATCATGCTGGCCTACCAGACATCGGGAACTCCCCGCGACCATGTCGCTTCCGGGCCCCAGGTGGTCTCCGTCAGCATGCTCGGCGGAGCGGCGACGGTGGCAAGCAGGCTCGTCGCCGCCGACCGGATGGACCGCGCCAACGCTTCCGGGTTATTCGCCCGGACCACCTTGCCGGCATCTCCCGTAAAACCTCGCAGGACGTCGAGATCGGCATCGCGCCCGATGGCAATGGCCACCCGCTCGGATCGCCGTCCCCACGGCTGCTCCAGCAGAGCCCGCAGCCCCGCCGCATGATCGTCGGTCGGCTGCCCATCCGATAGAAGCACCAGCACCGGGGGAAATCCCGGCTCCCCGGCCTGCCATTCGCGGAACGACGCTGCCACGAGCGCAAGCGCGTCTCCAAGATCGGTCAGGCCACCCGCGACGAGGTCTCGCCAAATGAACGCGTCGACCGTTGTCGGCCGGGCAACGTGCCAGCTCGCGCCATCGGAAAAGGCGACCGCACGAACGAGCACCTCGGCGTTTGGACATCCTTCGGCCACCTGCCGCATGGCGGGGATCGCTTCGTTGATGGCGATGTTCAGCGACTGGATCTTGCCGCCCGCCTGCATGGACCCGGAGCAATCAGCGATCCAGATAAAGTGGAGGGGACGCGTGGTCATCGCGCCGCCCGGTCGCCTCGCCATCGCCAGCACCACTCCCGCGCCTGCATGTCGGCCCCGCCATCGCCGAACCTGAACAGTCCGTCCGCAGGCATGTCCCACATCGTTCCAGCGCCTGCTGCGCGATTCTATCGGCCCATCCCCGCTGCAGCAACGGGTTTCGCCACTCCCGCGCCACACCCCCCACAGCCACCCTTCAGCCATCCTTCAGCCGCAGGTGCTACCCTCACTCCCAACACGCCCTTCATCCGTCGACGCCCACCGGAGGACGCCGCATGACATCACCCCGAAGTTCCCTCGTCGCCGCCCTGATCGTCGCTGGCGGATTGCTGGCGACGCCAATCGCGACGGTCCTCGCCCAGTCGGCCACGCCCATCGCGAGCCCCGTCGCCAGCGCAACCATCCACGGCATCGACCTCGCCAACATGGATCTCGCCGCCGACCCCGGCGCGGATTTCAACGAGTTCGTCAACGGCGGCTGGCTCGAGAAGGCCGAGATCCGGCCAGACCGCTCCAGCACCGGCTCTTTCCAGTTGCTTTCTGACGAACTCAAGGTCTACCTCATCGACCTCCTGGAGCGCCGCGCCGCCGACCCGGCCCTCGACCCCGTCTCTGACCAGGGCAAGGCGGTCGCCTATTACCGCCAGGGCATGGACATGGCCACCCGCGACGCCGAAGGCATCGCCCCGATCAAGCCCATGCTCGATGAGGTCGCCGCCATCTCCTCGCTCGACGACTACGTCACCTACCAGCAGACAAGCGTGTTCGACGCCGTCAGCGGCCTCCTCGGCATGGGTGTCGGCTCAGCGCTCGAGGATAGCGACGCGCACGCCCTCTACCTCGGCGGCCCCTACTACGGCCTGCCGAACCGCGACTACTATCTCGATGAGACCATCGGCACCCCCGAGATCGTCCAGTCCTATGTCGACACCAACGCCAATCTGCTCCAGTTCGCCGGATACTCTCCGGATGAAGCCGCCCGCCTCGCGCAGGCCGTTTTCGACTGGGAGAAGACGCTCGTCGCGCCGACCCTCACCCGCGAGCAGCAGCAGGACGCCAACCTCTCCAACAATCCCTACACCCTCGCCGAATTGCAGGCCGCCTTCCCGCTCATGGACTGGACGGCCTACCAGCAGGCGCTCGGCATCCCGGTGCAGGACACCGTGATCGTGACCGAAAAGGGCTACCTCGAAGCGCTTCCGAAGATTCTCGAAACCGCGGACATCGACACCCTCAAGGCCGCTCTCGCGCTGGAACTCATCTGGGCCAACGCGGGCGACCTCTCCGAGGAAATCGGCGACACCGCCTTCGAGTTCAGCAAGGTCATCAGCGGCCGGGAGAAGCGGTCGCCTCTCGAGGAACGCGTGCTTGCAGGCGTGCAGGGCTCCTTCGGCTTCGCCGTCGGCAAGCTCTACGTCGAGGAGCGCTTCCCCCCCGAGGCGAAGGCCGAGATGGAGCAACTGACGCAGGACGTCCTTGCCGCCTTCCGCCTGCGCCTCGAAGCCGCCGACTGGATGACCCCGGAGACGAAGCAAAAGGCCCTCGACAAGTTGTCCAAGGTCCGCGTCAAGGTCGGGTACCCCAATACATGGGAGACCTACGAGGACGTCGAGATCGGCCCCAGCTACGTCACAACCGGCTACAACGCCTACCGCGCCCAGCTGCGCGAGGATCTCGACGACATCACCAAGCCGGTCGACCGCGACAAGTGGAACGCCCTCCCGCAGACGGTCAACGCCTTCTACAGCCCCACCAGGAACGAGATCGTCTTCCCGGCGGGCATCCTGCAAGCGCCCTTCTTCGACATCAACGCCGACCCCGCGGTCAACTACGGCGGCATCGGCTACGTCATCGGCCACGAGATCACGCACGGCTTCGATCTCGAAGGCTCACAGTTCGACGCCGAGGGCGACCTCTCCGACTGGTGGACCGACGAGGACCGCGTGAAGTTCGAGGCCCTCAACGACCGCCTCGCCGAGCAGTATTCCGCCATCGAGGCCATGCCCGGCAAATTCGTCAACGGCCAACTCACCGTCACCGAAAACGCCGCCGACCTCGGCGGCATCCAGACCGCCTACGATGCCCTGCAGGCCCGCCTCGCGCGGGAAGGCGTGCTTCCCGCCGCCACCCCCGCCGCCGGCGACAGCGACATCGCCCCGCCCTTCACCCCGGAGCAGCAGTTCTACATCGCCGCCGCCACCATCTGGCGCGATAAGATGCGCGACGAAGCCCTGCAGACCCAGATCGACAGCGGCGTCCACTCGCCATCATCCGTCCGCGCCGTGCAGCCGTTGCGCAACCATGACCCGTTCTACGATGCCTTCGGCATCACCGAGGGTGACCCGGTCTGGCTGGCGCCGGAAGACCGCGTGGTCATCTGGTAGCTCTGCGTTCATTGTCACCACGCGATTGGACCGCGCCGGCACGGTGCGGTCCAATCGCGTTCGTTCGGCGAATCCCGGCAGCCTGTGTCAGAATCAATCTTCAGGCAAGCAAGAGGCTC
>CAIPGK010000249.1 GCA_903864575.1 uncultured Chloroflexota bacterium | reverse complement strand
CGGGAATGCCGGTCGGCGGAATCACGCCAAAACCCCGCCCGGTTACCCCTGGATCGCCGCTCGAAGTTCGGCAATCTCCGCTTCGAGCCGCGCGACCTCGGAGCGGTGGGCTGCAGCCAGTTCCTGAACGGCCCGGATCACCGGCGCGATGAACTCGGTGTATGCCAGCTGCTTCCGGTCCTCGCCACCGTTCACGGACGCATCCTGATACCCGCCGAAGTCAATGCCGCTTGCCGCGATCAGCCCCTCCACCTCCTGGGCAACGAATCCGTGATGGAAGCGCTCACCCTTCCTCGTTCCATCGGCGTGCAGGTTGCCGAGACGGTTGGCCTCCGCCCATGCGTCGTGCGCCGTTTTCCACGCCGCCTTGTCCGCGGCGCTTGCATCGGGGGCTGGACGCGCGGGTTCGGCCGTCCGGTAGCTGTCGCGGACATCCATCCGGTAATCGACCGGCCGCAACGCTTCGATGAACTCCAGTCCCAATACCGTGTCGCGGACATCCGCCTTGTCACGGATGTCGGACAGGACCGAGATCGCGTTATACACCTGCACCGTCGTGGAATTGGTCCCAAGCTGGATGACGTCCGGCGAATCGATCTGCGTGTCCTTGCCGATCGCCACCGAGTTGAGACCGTTGGAAAGCACCTTGGCCGCCGACCCGATCGCCACGCCATGATCGGCGCTGACCTCCGTGTTCGGCCCAATCGCCGCAGCGTAGCTGGCGTCGACGAGCGACGAAACGCCGAAGAGGGTGGAATAGTCCTTCCCATCGGATAGCGAGACCTGATACCCCACGCCGGTGTTGAACTGCCCGGTGATGACCTGCGACAGCGCCTGGTAGCCGATTGCCGTGTTGTTGCTCGCGGTCGTCAGGGCCGCAAGCGCCTGGTACCCGACGGCGACGCTGTTGCTGCCGGTGGTGTTCTTGGTCAGCGCCTTGCGGCCAACCGCGGTGTTGAATCCGCCACTGGTCAAGGCCTTGAGCGTCTCGGACCCAAACCCGCTGTTGCTCTGGCCGCTGGTCAATGCCAGACCCGCCGACTTGCCAAACCAGGTGTTATCGAGCGAGTCCGCGCTGATGCGGGAAATCTCGATGTTGTTGCTGTCACGCAGCATCAGCAACGGCGCAGTCTGGGAGTTCAGCGCCTTGAACGTCGCCGCGGGATCGGTGACGGCGGACGGGGTGAAGGTTTTGTCCTTGATCACCTGCACGCCGGTGGTGGTCACATAAGTGCCATCGAGATTCGGCGCGGAGAGGGTCCGCGTCGTGTTGTCCGAGATGGCCGAAATATCGAACTGCAGCACCTTGCCGGTCGGAGCGACGATCCGGAAATCCGAGGCATTGACCTCGTTCGGGCCAGCCGGACCGGTCACCCCGGTCGCGCCGGTGTTGCCAGTCGGGCCGGTATCGCCGGTGGGACCGGTATCCCCCGTCGGCCCGGTTTCCCCCGTCGGACCCGTCGGGCCGGTGTTTCCTGTGGGTCCGGTATCACCGGTCGGGCCGGTATCCCCCGTCGGCCCGGTATCCCCGGTCGGCCCGGTATCCCCCGTCGGACCGGTATCCCCCGTCGGGCCGGTATCCCCCGTCGGACCAGTATCTCCGGTCGGGCCAGTATCCCCCGTCGGCCCGGTATCCCCCGTCGGACCAGTATCACCGGTCGGGCCGGTATCCCCCGTCGGCCCGGTATCTCCAGTCGGACCGGTATCCCCGGTCGGACCCGTATCTCCGGTCGGACCCGTATCTCCGGTCGGACCAGTATCCCCCGTCGGCCCGGTATCCCCGGTCGGTCCGGTATTCCCCGTCGGGCCGGTGGCCCCGGTCGGCCCGGTGACCCCGGTCGGCCCAGTGGCCCCGGTCGACCCGGTCGAGCCAGTGGCTCCCGTTGGGCCAGTGTCGCCGGTCGGACCGGTCTTGCCAGTTGGGCCAGTGTCTCCCTGATCGCCCTGCGGACCAGTATGGCCCTGGTCCCCCCGGGGTCCGGTATACCCCTGGTCCCCTTGCGGCCCCTGCGAGCCAGTGTATCCCTGGGGTCCCTGGGGCCCCGTGTATCCCTGCGGACCCTGCGGCCCCGTGTATCCCTGCGGACCAGTCGGACCCTGCGGACCGGTAACGCCCTGCGAACCTTGCGGACCATCAGAACCCTGCGGCCCATCGGATCCCTGGGGGCCAACCGGTCCCGTCGGTCCGGTGAAGGCCACGCCAGTGCCCGCCGGACCTGTCGGCCCGGCAGTTCCTGCAGGACCCGCCGGACCCTGCGGGCCGGTCGCCCCGGTCGGTTCGGGCGCGCTCGATCGCGTGCACTTCCCCTTCACGCAGGAGAGCCCCTCGCAGCACTGGGACGCAGCGTCACAGACGGTGTCGACGGTCAGGCAGCGGCAACGGTTATTCGCGCATCGCCCCGTGCAGCACTCACTGTTCTTCGTGCACTTGTTGTCCTTGAGCGATCCATCGCCGCAAGGCCCCTCGGTTCCCGGACGGCTTGCGCCAGAGGTTTCGGACCCCGTCCCCGGTATCCTGACCGAGCCGTTGCCGGTCACCCCACCCGCGGCCCCGCGGCCCGGCCCCGTCGAGGCGCCATCCGTCTTCTTGCTGCCGGCTCCCCGCTTGCCGCCGTTGGCGGGTTTGCCGCCGGACTTGTCGCGAGTGACAGCTGGTCTGCCGGCCCCATCGCCAGACTCCGCTGAAACCGCCCTCATCGCAACGATCGTCGCGGCGATGCCCGCGATCGTCGCTCTCATTCCCGCCCGGCGGTCGAGTGCGGAGCTCATGGCAATCGACAGGTGCTCGATCCGGCGCGTCTCCATTGGTCCCTCCCCAAGACACTCCTGCATACGCGTCTCTGACCGCGCAGCTGTCTTCTGCATGCCTGTCGGTTCCCGGCCTTCGAGGCTGAACACGCACGCATACCCGATCCATGATGATGTACGTACACCTCAAAGTCAATGCGATGCCGCCCGGCACGGCGCTCCCGGCGAGCTTTAAGCGAGCTCCCCTCGGCAGCGCCCACGGGCTCGCCAGCGGCACGGTAAGATCGCGCCGTCCTGGTCTTCAGGTCAGCTCGGTGGCGCGGCCCGCCTTCGGCCCGCCTCTCCAGGAGCCTCAGGTGCCGCGCTCCATGCCGGACGTTCCCGCGCTCTTCGCCAACCTCGCCGCCATCGCTGGCGCCGATCAGGTCAGGCTCTCCCAGCATCCCACCGGTGACTGGTGGCCCCTTGCCCTCAAGGCCCGGCTCCCGGATTCGCTCGGACGGCCATCCCTGATCGTCGCTCCGGGCACCCCGGAGGAAACCGCGGCCGTTCTGGCCGCCTGCTCGACCGCGGGCGCGCCGGTGACCCCCTTCGGCGCTGGCAGCGGCGTCGTCGGCTCGGCGGTTCCCGATTCCGGTTCAGTCCTGCTCGATCTTCGCCGACTCCGGACCCTCGGCCCGATCGACCGGGCAAACTGCCTCGTCACCGCTGGCGCGGGCGTCATCGGCGGCGAACTCGAGGCCTGGCTGGCCGGGCAGGGCTTCACCCTCGGGCTCTACCCCCAGTCGCTCGATCTGGCGAGCGTCGGCGGCATGGTGGCCACCCGCGCCAGCGGCACCTACTCGGGTCACTACGGCGCCATCGAGCAACGGCTGGCTGCGGTTCAGGTCGCCCTGGCCGACGGAACGCTCTGCGAGATTCCCGTGATGCCCCGGTGGTCGCTCGGTCCAGACCTCTCGTCGCTGTTCATTGGAGCGGAGGGCACGCTCGGCGTGGTCACCGCCGCAACCCTGCGGATCGACCGCTTGCCCGAGGCCCGCCTGTTGCGGGCGCTGCGCTTCCCAAACCTGCGCGCTGGTCTCGACGCGATTCGCGCCTTCGTCCAGGCTGGCCTGCACCCGGCCGTGGTTCGCCTGTACGACGAGGAGGAGAGCGTCCACCTCCGGGCCACGACCGGCCACGACGGCGCGGGCTGCATCCTGCTGCTCGCATTCGACGGCCCCGAACCCCTCGCCGCGCTGACGGAAACCCTCGCCATCGGCCATTGCCGCGCCTACGGCGCGGATGACCTCGACCGGGAACCGGCGGAGCGCTGGAATACGGTGCGCCTGCGGGTGCCATCGGGCTTCGCCGCGCTCGAGCATCGCGGCGTGATGGCCGATTTCATCGACATCCAGGCGCCGTGGGACCGGGTGGAATCCGTGCACGCTGCGGTCCGCGCCGCCCTGCTGGAGCACTGCTCGTCGGCGTTCGCCCATTTTTCCCATGTCTACCCGCAGGGCACATCGATCTATTTCGTCATCCGGATCGACGCCGACAGCGACGACGACGCGGTCGCCCGGTACCACCGGGCCTGGGACGCCGCGATGGCGGCGACGGTCGCCAGTGGCGGCGTCATCGCCCACCATCACGGGATCGGGCTTGCGCGGTCCGCATGGCTCAGGGAGTCGCTCGGCAGCGCGTGGCCGATCTGGGAACGGCTGAAGGCCGCGATGGATCCGGCAGGCATCCTGAATCCCGGCAAGCTCGGCACGCCCTCGTCCGGGAGCATGACCGATGCGTGATCTCCTCTGCGCGGTCGACGTCGGCACCACCGCGGTCAAGGCCAGCATCTTCGATCCGGAAGGTGCGCTGATCGCCACCGCCTACCAGGAGCACGCCCTCCGGTTCCCCGCGCCGGACCGGGTCGAGCAACTCCCGGAGGTGCTGGAACAGGCCTTCGACGCGGCGCTCGCCCGGATCGTCCCGGACCTTGCCGAGCGGATCGCGGCGGTCTCCGTCACCAGCGCCCGGGCCACCTTCGTGCCCGTGGATGGCGCCGGGCGCGCGCTCGGCCCGTTCATCATCTGGCAGGATCGCCGCAGCGTCCGGGAGTGCGCCGCGCTCGCCGGCCACATCCCGGAGGACCGGTACTTCGACCTGACCGGGCTCCGCCTCGAACCGGTCGCGGTTGGGTCGAAAATCGTCTGGCTACGCGACCACGAGCCATCGGTGTACGACGCCGCGGCCCAGTTCTGGACGCAGCAGACCTACTTTCTCCACCGACTCGGCGCGGAGGTCCCGCTCACCGACTCCACCATGGGCGGCTACTACGGGCTGCTCGACGTGACCACCCTCGACTGGTCCGAGCCGGTGCTGGATGCGTTCGGCGTCGACCGAGGGCAACTGCCCGCGCTCGCGCCGGCCGGGACCGTGGCAGGGGAGGTATCCCGCGCGGCCGCGGAACGCACCGGTCTGCGCCCCGGCACGCCGCTCGTGCTCCCGGCGAGCGACGCCGCCTGCTGCTGGCTCGGGGCCGGCCTGCGGCGGGAAGGCCAGATGGCCGCCTATGTCGGCACCGCGGCGGCGCTGGTCTCCTATTTCTCCAGACCCCTGCTGGACCCGGAGCGCCGCCTCACCTGCCTCCCGTTCGCGCTTCCCGGTTCGTGGACGCTGGAAGGCCTGTTGCTCTCCGCCGGCGCGGCCTGGAAATGGTTCCGCGATGCGCTCGCCCCGCAGGAGGTCGAGCGCGCGGCCGCATTGGGGCTCGATCCCTACGATCTGCTGACGGAACAGGCGGCCGCCGTCCCTCCGGGCGCGAACGGCCTGCTGGTCGTGCCCACCTTCGTCGGCGCGGGAGCGCCATTCTGGGAGCCGAGCGCGCGCGGCCTGATCGCCGGGCTCGGCCTGAACCACACCCGGGCCGACATGGCCCGG
>CAIPGK010000248.1 GCA_903864575.1 uncultured Chloroflexota bacterium | reverse complement strand
CGCCGTAGGTAATCTCCTGGCTGCCGAGCCACGAGGCCACCGAGCGGCTGTCCTCCAGTCCCATCAGCAGGCGGCCCTTGCGGAGTTCCTTGGTGCGCCGCAGTTCATCTTCCGGCACCGGCTCGTCCCGCAGCTTGCGCAGCTCCTCGACGGCGGCGGCGATGGTCTCCTCCACCCGCTCGAGATCGGTCCCGGCATAGATCACGCCCTGCCCAACATCGGCATAAGGCCGGAAATAGCCATAGACGCTGTAGACGAGTCCGCGCTTCTCGCGAATTTCCTGGAAGAGCCGCGAGCTCATGCCGGAGGAGAGAATCGCCTCGATCGTGCCCTGTACGTAGCGTCGCTCGGTGGAATACGGCAGCGCGGGCCAGGAGAGGCACAGGTGCGCCTGCTCGGTCTCCCGCTCGATGAGATGGACGCGCGGGGCGTCCTGGGTGTCGATCGCGCGCTCCCAGTCGTCACCGGGCTCAGGAGTCCGAAGGTCGCCGAAGAACGTTTCGGTGAGCTCGACCGCCTCGGCATGGGCAAGGTCGCCGCCGGAGGCGATGACGAGACTCTCCGGCCGGTAGTTTCGCTGCCAGAAGCCCGCCATCTCATCGCGGCCGATCGCGCCAACCGTCTCCTCGCTCCCGGCGATGCTCCGGCCGACCGGGTGCTCGCCCCAGACGACCTCGTCGATCACCTCGTGCACCAGTTCCTCGGGGGAGTCCTGGATCGAGCGAATCTCCTCGATGACGACCGAGCGCTCCTTGTCCATCTCCGCCGCGTCGATGACGCTGTTGCGGAGGATGTCCGACATGACGTCGAAGGCCATCGCGTAGTGGGTGCTGGGCACCTTGCACCAGTAGGAGGTGCCCTCGCGGCCGGTGGCGGCGTTCAGCACGCCGCCGACGCCCTCGATGGCCTCGGAAATCTGCATCGGGTCGGGCCGCTTTTCGGTGCCCTTGAACAGCATGTGCTCGAGGAAGTGCGCCACCCCGGCGATGGGAGCAGGCTCGTACCGCGAACCGACTTCATAGGAAAAGATCAGGCTGGCCGACTTCACGCCGGTCATCGGGCCGGTGACGACGCGGACGCCGTTCGGCAGCGTGGTTTTCTCGTAGGGAATCGACAACGTTCGCTCCCGTCGTGTCATGCGGGACCCGCGCCCGCCGATCATCGTTGCATTCCCTGATTGTACGGCGTTCGCCCCCTCCGGGGGTCCTGGTACGCCATCCTCGTCCGCGATCGGCCATACTCCGGGCAGCGAGACGCGCCGTTGCGAAAGGAATCATCCGTGGATCAGACCGTCGCCGAGATTGCCTCCGGCTTCAAGTCCGTGCACCAGCACCTTCGGGACGAGATCGCGGGCCTGAGCGCGGAGCAGTTGAACTGGAGACCTGCCCCGGAGACCAACTCCATCGCGGTGCTGATCGTCCATACCCTCGGCAGCGAGGCAGAGGTGTTCCGCATCTCCTCCGCCGTTCCCGCCCCCCGCGACCGCGACAGCGAGTTTCTCGTCGAGGCCGGGAGCGTCGCTGAACTGCTCACGATGCTCGACGCCGCGGACGCATTGGTCGACGACCTCGCGCCCCGCATCACGTCCGACATGCTGCCCGTTGTCCGGGAGCGCGGCAACCGCCCGCCGCAGACGGCCCTGCACTGGCTGCTCACCAATTATGGCCACGCCCGCGAGCATCTCGCGCACATCCAGTTGACGAAGCAGGTGATGGCGGCGGAGCAGTCCCGGCAAGGCTGAACGCGACGGGCGCCGGGAGCGGTGCATCCTGCCCCGGTCGACCGGCAGAATGCGAGAGAGAACCTCTGGGCTCCACATGGCGTCGGCCGCGGCCGGCAGGTCGACCCCGGTGCCTCTCTCACCCCTCAGCGCCACTCCACCCGACGGCGACGGCGCCATCCCTCGTCCCGCCACGCCCGGACGATGAGCCAGAGCGGATCGCCGCGCCGGATGCGGTCCTCCCGCACGGGGCGGCCATCCTGCTCGACGGAGGTCCGGAATCCCGCGCCGTGGACGGTCGCCAGCACGTCCTCCAGCCGGTTCCCCGGATTGGCGGCGCTGCCGTGGTACTCCATGACGAGACGACGGACATTCCCGAGCGTCCCTGCCCGCGCCGCTTCCGCGAGCGCCGCCGCCTCGACGCCCTCGATGTCCAGTTTCAGCAGATCGACGGGCGTGGAGAGCAGCGCGGAGAGCGGCGCCGAGGGCACCCGCAACTCGCGCGTCCGCTCGTCGTGCCAGACGTGACGAACCGCGGCGTCGCCCCAGGTGTCGCCGGGCATCGTGAAAAAGGGCACGCCTTCCCACCCGTCGCTCACCGCGATATTGAACGCCCGTACTCGGTCAAGGCCGTTCGCCGCGCGGTTGCGCGACAGCAGCCGGAAGGTGTCCGGGTTCGCTTCGTAGGCGAGGATCAGCGCATCCGGGTAGCGCCGGGAGAGCCAGTGGCTTGCGACACCGACGTGCGCCCCGGCGTCCACGATCACCGGCGCCGGCCCGAGATCGCCCGCGTCGTATTCGCCGCCGGAGATGTCCTCCCAGATGCGCCGGAACTGCTCGCGGTTATTGACAGCGAACGTCCAACCGCCCTGCCTGACAATCTCCTCGCGCGGGGAACTCACACGAGCACCTGCGGCACGATCGCGTCCAGCGCCTCGAGCGCGCGGTCGAGATCGGCCCGCTCGTTGAACCAGGTGAAGGAGAGCCGGATGAAGACCCGCCCGTTCCAGATCGTGATCGGCGCCTCGACCCGGAACTCGTCGTACATCCGCTCCTTGAGCGCCACGCCGTCCACCATCGGCAGCGGGCAATCGACCATCTGCACGAACCACGGGAACCCGCCCGGAACCGGCTCCGGCGAGAGCGGCTCCTCGCCCCAGCGGGCGACGATCTCCCGGCGCGCCGCCAGCGCGAGCTGGTGGCTGCGGGCGCGGACGGCGCCCCAGTCGTTCGCCTGCTGGTAAGCGATCCCGGCCGGGGTGGCGAGATAGGCCGCGAGGTCCCGCGTGCCCTGCCACTGGGTCCGGTTGACGAACTCCGTCACCCCCTCGCGGCGCGACCCGCTGCCCTCGAACCAGCCCCACGAGACGATGTTCGCCTCCATCCAGCCGTGATGCTCCGGACGGACGAAGAGAAATCCGCTCCCCTTCGGCGCGCAGAGCCACTTGTGGAGGTTGCCGGTATAGACGTCCGCGCCGATGGCCGCCATGTCCAGCGGAATCTGCCCCGGCGCGTGGGCGCCATCGATCACCGAGAGGATCCCCGCCTCCCGCGCGCGCCGGCAAATCTCCTCCACCGGCAGCGTGAGCGCCGTCCCGCTGGTGATGTGCGAGAGATAGACGGCCCGCGTGCGCGGCGTCACCCCGGCCCAGATGGCGTCGGCGATGGCCTCCGGCGTGGTGGCGGGCAGCGGAACGTGCTGCTTGATGTAGACCGCCCCGGCGCGGCCGCAGATGTGCTCCCACGTCTGGTCGCAGGCGCCGTATTCGAGGTCGGTGCCGAGAATCTCGTCGCCCGGCTTCAGGTCCATCGACCGCGCGACGACGTTCACGCCGTGGGTCGCATTTGGCACGTAGGCGATGCAGCCGGGATCGGCCCCGACGTAGCGGGCCAGCGGCTCCCGCGCCGCGTCCATCAGCGCATCGGACCGTCGCCCGAGGAACTCCACCGGCTGCCGCTCCAGTTCCAGTTGCCAGCGCTGGTAGTCCTCGAACACCGGGCGCGGCGTGGCGCCGAAGGAGCCGTTGTTGAGGAAGGTGACGGTGGGATCGAGCAGGAGGTCGTCGCGAAAGGACACGTCGGTTGCCTCGTCGTTTGCCCGATGACCGGGCCATTCCGCGCCGGCAGCTCCGGCTTCGGCATCGTACCGCGCCTCGCCCGATAAACGGCGGACCCGCCCCGGAAATTCAGCGGGGAGGACCGGTCGCCCGATCCTCCCCGCGCCATGAACCGGCTGGGCCGGTCCGGGAATTACATGTCGCCGCGGCCCGCCGGGGCGTCCTTGCCGATGTAGAGCTCGCCCAGCACCGTGCTGGTGGCGGAGAAGCCCGGCCAGTGGACGCTGGTGATCCCGTTCTTGTCCGGAGCGATGAACTCGCCCTTGACCCACGGCTTGATCAACTGGACCGGGGTCTCGTGGTAGACGAAGACGCCCGGGACGTCCGAGACCAGGAGCTTCTCGGCCTCCTGGAACATCTTGGTCCGCTCGGCCGGGTCGCCGGCGAAGCTGGCGGCCTCCTTGGTCATGGCGTCGAACTCCTCGTTCACCCAGCTGTGGCGGCCGCCCGAGAGCCAGACGCTCAGCATGTTGAACGGATCGAGGTAGTCCATGCCGTAGGAGACGTAGCCGAACGGAATCTGGGTCGGCTTCGCGGTCAGCGCGGCCATGAAGGTGTCGGTGTCCTTGTTGGAGACCTCCACCTCGATGCCCAGATTGTCCCGGATGCTCGCCGCGATCGCATTGGCGATGTTCTGGTCGAGCTGGTTGGCGTTGCGCAGCCAGAGCTCCTGCTTCGGGAAGCCCTCGCCGTTCGGGTAGCCAGCCTCCGCCAGCAGGGCCTTGGCGGCCTCCACATCGAAATTCTGGATGCCCGCAAGCCCCTCGCTGTCCGCCGCCGGGAAGCCCGGAGCGAGCCAGGAATAGGCCGGCCGGCCGGCCGGGCCGAGCAGCTGCTTCTGGATGGCGTCGCGATCGACGATATGGCTGATCGCCTGCCGGACCTTGATGTCGTCGAACGGCTTCTGGGTCGGGTCGAAGAAGAGGTAGAAGGTGCGGAAATCGCCCACCGCGGAGTAGATCTGATCCGGGAACTCCGCCTGCGCGATCTGCAGTTCCGCCGGAGACGGCTTCTGCATGTAGTCGATCTCGTCGTTCTGGTACATCGTGAACCAGGTCTTCGGATCGGCCAGCTTGATGACGATCTTCTGCACGATCGGCTTCAGACCGCCCTTGTAATCGGGATTGATGACGTAGACGACCTTCTGGTCGGCCGTCCACGACTCGAGCTTGTACGGGCCCGCGGAGACGCTGGTCTCCGGGTTGCTGTTGTACAGCGGGCCCTTCTCGGTCAGGGCCTTCGCCTGCAGCGCCATGGAGTAGAGCAGCATGGCGGGCAGGTAGGGCGCGGGGGCCTCGGTGGTGATCTCGAGCGTATTGGCGTCGACCGCCTTCACGCCGAGTTCCTCGAGCGGAATCTCGCCGGCAATGGCCTCGTTCCAGCCCTTGATCACGCCCTGGAAGTACCACGTGAAGTCCCACGCGTGCTTCGGGTCCGCGCCGTAGCGCAGGGTGGCGACGTAGTCGTCGGCGGTGACCGGCGTGCCGTCGTTCCACATCAGCGACGGATCGAGCTTGAACGTCCAGACCGACCCGTCCTCATTGCTGCTCCACTCGGTGGCGGCAGCCGGGATGAGTTCGAAGTCGCGGTTCAGGCGGACCAGCGGATCGCTGAAAACGTCGGAAGAGGCATCCGAGACGCGCTCGTACACCGACTCGTAAAAGTCCGGCGTCTTGTCGAGCGTCGCATCATTCACGAGGACCAGCACCTGCTGATCCAGCGGCGCGGCATCCTCCGGCAGCGCGACATCCTGCCGGGCGGGCGCGGCGGCGGCGCCCATCACCAGCGAGCGCGGCGAACCGACGGCCATCAGCCCAGCTGCCGCCAGGGTCGCCCCGATCAGGCCGCGGCGGGCGATCCGCTTTTCCATCAGGTCGATCCGACGCGCGATTTCGCGCGCCTCGACCGGAACCTCCTTCGCCATTGAACATCCTCCTCGGCCGGCGGCTGCATTCCGCCCGACCACACTGCCATTCGTCTCGCGCCTTCGCGAAACGATGATCCCGGAAGTTATTGTGACAGAGAAGGGGCGGCGGTGGCGACCGTCAGTTCTGCTTCGGGTCGAGCGCGTCGCGCAGTCCGTCGCCGACGAAGGTGAAGCCGATCATCGCGAGCGCGATGGCAAGCGTCGGGAAAAAGGCAAGGTGCCAGAACACGCGGATGCCCGCCGCGCTGTCCGCAACCATCTTCCCCAGCGAGGCGGTCGGCTCGTTGATGCCGATGCCGATGTAGCTGAGCGCAGCCTCGGCGAAGATCGCCGCCGGGATCGACAGGGTGATGGCCACGATCAACGGCGGAAGCGCATTCGGCAACAGGTGCCTGATTGCTATCTGGAAATCGGTCGCCCCGAGGCTCCGCGCCGCCTGGACATACTCCTGCTCCCGCAGGGTCAGCAACTGGCCGCGCGTGAGACGGCAGAGCGCGACCCAGCTCGTCAGGCCGATGACGACCACGATATTGCGCACTCCATTGCCCAGGATGGTCACCAGGAAAATGGCGAAGAGGATGCCGGGAAAGGCCGTCATCACCTCGACGATCCGCAACACGATGAAGTCCGCTGCGCCGCCCTTCAACCCCGACAGCAGCCCCAGCGAAATACCGATCAGGCAGGCCACCGCGACGGCGGAGAAGCCGACGATCAGCGAGGTCCGCATTCCGAAGGCGACGCGGGAGAGGTAGTCGTTCCCGATCTGGTCGGTGCCGAAGGGGTATTTCGCGCTCGGGAAGAGGTTCGCATCCATCAGATTGCTCTGGGCGGACCCAAGG
>CAIPGK010000247.1 GCA_903864575.1 uncultured Chloroflexota bacterium | reverse complement strand
TCCTTCTTGCAGCGGTTGTCCTTGCCCGTTGGTCCACAGGGTCCGGCCGGCCATGGCCCACCTTCCGGCACGCCCTTGCCGGCGGTCACGCGCG
The DNA here is from genome assembly GCA_903864575.1 of uncultured Chloroflexota bacterium. GTDB lineage: Bacteria > Chloroflexota > Chloroflexia > Thermomicrobiales > UBA6265 > CADCWF01. The sequence continues at coordinate 3,031 of CAIPGK010000247.1, read as the reverse complement.
CGCCGGCAGCGGCCATCGCGCCAAGCGCGATCCGCACGCTTGCGCGGCGGCTGGTCGCGCTGCCAAGCAGCCGCGCGATCCGATCCAGGCTGGTTCCGTCCATGTGTGGTCCTCCTCCGGGGACTGCGGTCATTGATGGCTTTCGAGTGTGCCATTACCGGACGTTAACCATGTCTTCGCTGCGGATCAAACAGGACTCGTGTCGCGAGCGAGAGCGCACCCGACAGGCGGCGCGTTGAGGCTCCCAGCCCAATGCGCCGCCCGATGGCCGCGTAGCTCTCTGCTACCCTCAGGCCAACCGTCGTCAATCTCTGGAGGTGTAGACCATGCTTCCGCTCGATCACCCCGGCATCGTCGCTGCGCGGCTTGCCCGCCGCCGACTGTTTCAACTCGGGGCGGCTGGCCTCGCCGCGCCCGCGCTTGCCGCGTTCCCCGGCGCCCGGATCGCCAGCGCTCGCCAGGCCGACGCGACGACACTGGTCATCGCGCTCAACGGGACCCCCTCCGACCTCGATCCGCACTCGGCCTACGATTATCGCTCCGCCATTGCCCTGCGCGGTCCCTACGAGGGTCTGATTGCGCTCGACGGAGCGGCAACCGACACGTACATCCCGGCTGTCGCGGAATCGTGGTCCGCCAACGACGACAAGAGCGTCTGGACCTTCAGGATTCGTCCCGGCATCACCTTCCACGATGGCTCCCCGTGCGACGCCGAGGCGTGCCGCGCCTCCTACGAGCGGTTCCTGACGCAGAGCCTGGGCCCGGCCGGCGCGTTCAAGCGGTTCATCACGGACCCCGCGCAGATCACGGCTCCGGACGCGACGACCCTCGTCTTCGACTGCGGCAGGCCGCAGCCGCTCTTCGAGGCCTACGTCGCCTGCCAGTACGGCCCGCTCATCGCCAACGTGAAGGTGTTCATGGCGAACGAGGAGGAGGGCGATATGGGCCACTCCTGGGCGCAACTGAACGAGACGGGCGCGGGAACGGGCCCCTACATGATTACGCAGTTCGAACCCGAGCAGCAGCTGGTGCTGGAGAAGTACGACGGCTACTGGGGCGGCTGGGAGGGCAGCCACTTCGACCGCGTCATCTTCCGCGTCGTCTCCGAGAACGAGACCCGCCGCCAGTTGATCGAGCGGGGCGAGGTCGACATCGTCGACAACCTGACGCCCGAGTCGCTCATGGCCCTCGAGGGCAACGCGGACCTGACCATCGACCGGAGCTACAGCGCCGAAGTCGACTACCTGATCCTGACGGAGTCCGGCCCGCTGGCTTCGCCTGAAGCACGCCAGGCGATGTGCTGGGCCTTCCCGTATGACGAGGTGATCGACGCGATCTACAAGGGGTATGGCAAGCGCGCGATTGGCGGCGTGGCCGAGATTCTCAGTGGATTCGCGCCCGAGACCTTCACCTACTCCACCGATCTCGACAAGGCGAAGGAACTGTTCGCCAGGGCGGGCGTGGCCGAAGGCACGGAGATCACCTGCATGCAGGAGTCCGGCGACGAATCGGTCAAGACCGCGATGCAGCTGTTCCAGGGCAATCTGGCGGCCTGCGGGATCACGTTGAACATCGAGACGGTGGACCTGTCAACCTTCTCCGGCATGATGTACGGCGACGCGCCGGCGGAGGAGCGGCCGAACGTCGTTCCGTGGTTCTGGTGGCCGGACTACAACGACGCCTACAATCACCTCTACCCGCAGATCGCCTGCGATCAGTGGGGCTCGGCGGGAACGAACGGCGGCTTCTACTGCAACGAGCGGGTGCAGGAACTCTTCGAGCTGAGCCGCGATGAGCCGGATCCCGCGAAGTACGCGGCTGCGCTGGCCGAAATCCAGCAGATCATCAGCAAGGACGATCCGCCGGCCATCTACTACATGCAGCGGCAGTGGACGACGGTGGTCCGCAAGGGGGTCGAAGGGTTCGTCTTCAACCCCATCAACATCGGCACGTACAACTTCTGGACGATGTCCCGCGCCGGATAGCGGGAGCGCAGGCCGAACGGCCGGAACAACGAACGAGCGGCGCGGGAGATCCCACGCCGCTCGTTCCGTTTGCCGGGAAGGAGCTTGCCTAGCTGGCGATCTTCATCAGCGAGGGCAGGAGCTTCATGATCATCGGGCCGGCGATCGGGTTCTGCATCAGGCCGAGCATGTCGCTGATGCCGAACTTGCCGTCGTCGCCGGTCAGGCCGAGCATGCCGAGAACGTTGTCGATCATGGACGGCGGCTCGGGAGCCGGCTGGCCGCCGGCGAAGATGCCGCTGAGCGCGCCGAGGCCCTGGGTCTTGAGCAGGCCGCCGACGACGTTCCCGATGACGTCGGCATTGCCGGCGCCGATCTGGCCGATGTTCTGGTTCAGGTTCGGGATGGTCTGGGCAACCGCCGGGGTGGCGCCGAGGAAGGTGTCCAGCACGCCGCCGAACTGACCGAGGACGCTCGGCTCGAGTTCGTGCATGGCGGTGCGGGTCGCCTGCTGAACGGCGGCCTCAGGGGCCGAGCCGAGGAGGTTGGTGATCTGGCCGATGTTCGGAAGCTCGCCGCCGAACATCTGCTTGGCCTGGTTCATGGCGTCATCGTTGCCGCCGATCAGCATGTCGAGGAAACCACCCATTGCGTTGCTCCTTCGTCGTGGACTGCGGGTCGAACCCGACGATCGGGACCCATGGAAACACACGGCAACCACGGCTGGCCGCCGCTCTTCCAGCGCGAACTCTACCAGCAATGCCCCTGATCCCGACGGCAATGCCTGTGGATTGATCCAAAATTGATCCATCCGATCCGGGATATGCCCCGGTGATTGGTGGGGCGTGGAATGGCTCGCCGTGACGCGCTACCCATCGATCAGATCAGAACCCGACGTTCTCCCGGCCCTTCAGTTGCAGCATTTCGCGCGCCTGGTCAGGCGTGGCTGGTTCGAGGGAGAGCTCGCGGAGGATGCGGACGGCCTTGGCGACGAGATCGGCGTTGGATTTCGCCAGTTCGCCCTTGCCGAGATAGATGTTGTCCTCCAGCCCGGTGCGGACGTTGCC
>CAIPGK010000246.1 GCA_903864575.1 uncultured Chloroflexota bacterium | reverse complement strand
TCGAGGATGGCGCGGCCCTCGGTGACCTTCAGCCTGTGGCGCGCTGCTGCCGCGGTGACTACCGGGAGGAGCATGGCGCGTGCCGCCGCATGATCGGGCGCGAGCCGGTAGTGGACGGTCCCGGTGAGGCCCTTGTGCTCGGTGAGGAGCCACGTGCCCGTCCGTCCCTCCGTCGCGGAGGCGATTTCGGCGAGGGCCGCTCCGACGTGGGTGGTCGCGCCAGCGGCGAGTGGATGGGGCGACCAGACGCCATTCTCGAGCCGCTCCATGCCGTGATTGCCGATATACAGCAACTCCTCGATGCCCACCATCCGCGCGCCGGATTCTGTGGCGCGCCCGGAGACCGCGCCGACAAGCGCGATCCGGTCCCGCAGCCGCCGCAGGCTGTCGCGAATCTCCGGAGCGACGAATGCGGCGTCCGGGGTCGGGGCGATGTCGCTGAGCGTTCCGTCGATGTCGGTGAGCAGCGCCGACGGGACCGAGCCGAGCACGGCGCGGCAGGCAGCGAGGAGATCCGGGAATGGCGTCGGCGTGGGATGGGTGGCGATCATCGGTCGCTCCTGACGGGACGGGTGGGCGGATCAACCGCCATCGTAGCTGTAGATTCGCCAGTCCGCGCCGCTGATGAACAGATCGCGCACCTCGCCGCGCTGGTCGATGGCGACGTGGTAGGTGACATCGGGCGGGGTCCCCGGGGGACCGAACGGGTCGGTGGGGGCGTTGAGGCGCACGATGAGGCCGCTGGTGGGTTCGACCATCGCGTCGTCTACGAACCCGGCCCGGACGAGCGCATCGTGCATGCGGGCGAAGTCGATGCGGTCGAGCGGCAGGGTAACGACGGCGCGCGGATCGAGTTCGGCGGGGGTTGTCTGGCCGGAATCGCTGGCGAAGAAGGCCTGCGCCGTATCGGAATAGAAGCGGCCTTCCCAGCGGAACTCATTCTCGAGCGGGCGGCAGCCCACCTGGATCGCGATAAGGCGGGCGTCGGTGCGCCAGTCGCGGGCGCGTTCGAGGGCGTCCTGGACACCTGCGATCCACTCGTCCTGGACGTTCAACAGGTCGCCGACGGTGATGCGGCCATCCTCGCAGCGGAGGCGCTCACGTGGCGGGAGGGTCGGTTCCGGGGTCGGAGTCTGCAGCACAGCGGTCGGGGCGGGCCCGGGCGACGCCAGACCGCTGCAGCCTGCCAGCAGGAGCAGGACCGGGATCGTCAGGGCGGACGCGAGGAGCGGCGGCAGGCGCGTGTTCATGGGAGGATTGTAGCGAGTCGCGATCCTGGCGGGCTTGCGGGGATCATGGTGGCCACGACGGGCGAGGCTGCTCCCGTATACTCTTGGCTCGGACCGGATGACGCGCAGCGTGCACAGCAGGGGCGAGGCGGAGCGGGGATGCATCTTTACAACACGATGAGCGGCGGGTTGGAGAAGTTCACCCCGCGCGACAACGCTGTCAAGCTCTATGTCTGCGGGGTGACCCCGTATGACACGACCCACGCGGGCCATGCCTTCACGTTCCTGACGTTCGACATCCTGGTGCGGGTGCTGCGGCACAAGGGGTACGACGTTACCTACGTGCAGAACGTGACGGACATCGATGACGACATCCTTCGCAAGTCGAAGGAGGTCGGGATGACGTGGAGCGAACTCGGCACGGCGGAAACCAACAAATATCTCGCCGACAT
>CAIPGK010000245.1 GCA_903864575.1 uncultured Chloroflexota bacterium | reverse complement strand
TTCCGGACCTTCGGTCACGTCGAGGACGGTCGCCACGACACCGACGACTGGCGCAGCCGAGAGGGCGTCTTCGTCCTCGCGGCAATCCGCGTCCCGGCGGCGGCACTGCAGCCGGCCCTCGATGAACTCCGCGCCTCCCTGCGCCATTTCCCGTTCGTCCGGCTCCACCCGGACAGCTTCCTGCACATCACCTTGCAGGAATTGGGGTTTCTTGTCGATCGTCCGTCTCGGCCGGATGAGATCACCGAGATCAGGCTGGAAGAATTCATCGAGTCGGCCGCGACGGTGATTCACGGACGGAGACCACTGGAGATCAACCTTGGCGGCGCCAACTCCTTTCAGGACGCGGTCTTTCTCGACGTACACGACGACGGCGCGCTCGCCCCGCTCCAATCGCGTCTCTTCGATCTTGCCGCCATTCCCCGCGCCCGGAAGTACGCCTACCTGCCCCACTGCACCGTGGCTCACTACATCACCCAGGCGCCCTCGACCCACCTTGCAACCGCCATCGGCAAGCATCGCGGCACCCGGTTCGGGTCCTTTACCCCTCAGCAGGTCGAAGTCCTGACCCTCGATCCGGGCGAGGCGTATCCCCCGTTCCAGACGATCGCCATGCTCCCATTTGACGTCTGAGACGCAACCGCTCCATCTGCCGGGCGTTGCCAGGGACCGCCGCCAGCGGTGAGCAACCGAAATCCCTCGCCATGGTGTCGCGGGGGAACGAGCCCTTCACAACGCAACAAGCCCCTCGGGCCAATTGGCGCGAGGGGCGACATCCGTCCTGCGAATCAGCTGCGAGCGATGCCCGCGGCGATCGCCTCGCCCATCTCCTGCGTGGTCGCCGGCGCACCAGCCGGCGCGAGATCGGCCGTGCGGCAACCCTGCGCGATCGTATCGTGAACCGCCTTCTCGACCGCGGCAGCTTCCTCGTCCAGACCGAGAGAAAGACGCAGCATCATCGCCGCCGAGAGAATCGTCCCGGCCGGGTTCGCCTTGCCCTGCCCGGCAATGTCGGGCGCACTGCCGTGGATTGGCTCGTAGAGACCGAGCGGCAAGCTCCGGCCACGACGGACCGGGCCGAGACTTGCGGAGGGCAACAGGCCAATCGACCCTGCCAGCACCGACGCCTCGTCGGTCAGGATGTCTCCGAACATGTTCTCCGTCACCACCACATCGAACGCCGCAGGCTTGGTGACAAGGTGCATCGCCATCGAGTCGACAAGCGCGTGCTGGTAGTTCACGTCCGGAAACTCGGCCGCGACCGAATCGACCACTGACCGCCAAAGCCGCGAGGACTGCAGCACGTTGGCCTTGTCCACACTGGTGACGAACTTCCGCCGGCCTCGCGCGATTTCGAACGCGAGGCGCACGATCCGGCGAATCTCGTGTTCCCGGTAGATCAGCGTATCGACCGCCGCCCGGCCCCGATACTCCTTCCACTGTCGTGATGGGCGCCCAAAGTAAAGCCCGCCGGTCAGTTCGCGGACGACCATCACGTCCACACCTTCGAGCAGCTTGGGCTTCAGCGGCGAAGCGTCGTAAAGCGCGGGCAGCACCGTCACCGGCCGCAGGTTGGCATACAGCCGCAGCGACTTCCGCAGCTTCAGCAGCCCTCGTTCCGGACGAAGCATCTGCTCGACACCATCCCACTTCGGGCCACCGACCGCGCCCAGCATGAGCGCGTCAGCCCTGGCGCATACCTCCACGTCCTCATCGCGCATCGGCACGCCCCAGGCATCGAGCGCCGTGCCGCCGATCAGCAGATCCTCAAACTCGAACTCGTGGCCCCACAGCGCCGCTACCGCATCGAGTACGCGCGTCGCTTCTGCCATCACTTCCGGCCCGACGCCGTCTCCGGCGAGGCGAACGATCTTCGCGTGCATGACGTCCCTCAATTCCCAATGGTCCAACCCGCGGCAGCGCGCGGAGAGTTCGCGCAATACCCGGCGCGCGGCAGGATACCCCGCCGCGCGCTCATTCCGAGCTGTTGTCGGCCTACCGGAGCGAGATCGTCGGCATCCACGCCGGCCGCTTCTGCTCGTAGGCGGTGATAGCGGCCTCGTTGCGAAGGGTCAGGCCGATGTCGTCCAGTCCCTCCACCAGCCGGTACCGGGTGAAATCGTCCATCGGGAAAGACGCGCTGATGGCGGCTGCCGGGCAATCGACCACCAGTCGCTCCACGTCGATGGTGATCACCGTCGTCGGATCGGCCTCGACCTGCCGCATCAGCGCCTCGGCCACATCCGGATCCACGACAACCGGCACCAGGCCGGTCTTGGTCGCGTTGTTCCGGAAGATGTCGCCGAAACGGGGAGAGATGACCGCCTTGAACCCGTAATCCATCAGCGCCCATACCGCGTGCTCGCGGGAGGAGCCCACGCCGAAGTTCGGGCCCGCAATGAGAATCGTCGCGTCCTTGTACTCGCGGCGATTGAGCACGAAGTCCGGTTCGTTCTCCCACCATCCGGAAAACAGGCCAGCGCCGAAACCGGTCCGCTCCACCCGCTTCAACCAATGGGCCGGGATGATCTGGTCGGTATCGACATCGCTGCGGTCCAGCGGGACCGCCCTGCCGGTAATGACGCGAACTGGCTCCATGGGGCTACCTCAGGTCGGCGGGCGTTGAAAACGTCCCCGCAATGGCGGTCGCGGCGGCAACGGCAGGCGAAACGAGGTGCGTCCGCCCGCGCGGGCCCTGGCGTCCCTCGAAGTTGCGGTTGCTGGTGGAGGCACAGCGCTGCCCCGGAGCCAGTTTGTCCGGGTTCATCCCGAGACACATCGAACACCCCGCCGCGCGCCACTCGAACCCGGCATTCAGGAAGATCTGGTCCAGCCCTTCCTCCTCGGCCTGAGCTCGGACGCGCATCGATCCGGGCACGACCATCGCATGGACGCCCTGGTGGACCTTTCTGCCGCGCACCACATCGGCGGCGACGCGCAGGTCCTCGATCCGCCCGTTGGTGCAGGAGCCGACGAACACCGTGTCGACCATGATGTCCCGCAGCGGGGTTCCCGGCTCGAGACCCATGTAGCGGAGGGCCCGCTCGGCGGCGTCGCGCTGCCCGGGGTCCTCGATGGAATTCGGGTCCGGCACCTCCGAATCGATCGGAGCGACCTGCCCGGGGTTGGTTCCCCAGGAGACGTGCGGCAAAATCTTCGTGCCGTCCAGAACCACCTCGGTATCGTAGGTCGCTCCCTCGTCGGTCGGCAGGGTCTGCCAGTCGCCGAGCGCCTGCTCCCAGAGCGCACCCTTCGGCGCATGCGGGCGGCCCTCGATGTATGCATATGTGGTGTCGTCCGGGGCAATCATTCCTGCCTTGGCGCCTGCCTCGATCGACATGTTGCAGATGGTCATCCGGCCCTCCATCGAAAGGCCGCGGATGGTCGATCCACGGTACTCGACGATGTGCCCGATGCCGCCACCGGTGGTGATCTTGCCGATGATGGCCAGAATCACGTCCTTTGCGGTGGAACCGGCCGGCAGGTCACCGTCGACGGTGATCGCCATTGTTTTCGGCTTCACCTGCGGAAGGGACTGGGTGGCGAAAACGTGTTCGACCTCGCTTGTGCCGATGCCGAAGGCAAGCGCTCCGAATGCGCCGTGCGTGCTCGTGTGACTGTCGCCGCACACGATCGTCATACCCGGAAGCGTGATCCCCAATTCGGGACCGATGACGTGAACGATCCCCTGCCCCGGATCTGCCATCGGGTAGAGCTTGATCCCGTACTCGAGGCAGTTCTTCCCGAGATGGGAAACCTGGGTCGCCGAGATCGGGTCCGCGATCGGCTGCAGGATGTTGATCGTCGGCACGTTGTGGTCCGCCGTCGCCACCGTCAGATCGGTGCGACGCACACCACGGCCCGCCATCTTCAGCCCGTCGAAGGCCTGCGGCGAGGTGACCTCATGGATGAGATGCATGTCGATGTAGAGCAGGTCCGGCTCGCCCTCCGCGCTGCGGATTACGTGCCGGTCCCAGAGCTTCTCGCTCAAGGTTTTCGGGGTGATTGTCACGGCTCGAGCCTCACCGGAACGGCGCCGGCCCCCGCTGGGAGCGGCTGCCCTCATCTCTCATGTCCAACGGGAAACGGACGATACCGGCCCCGGGATCTCTCCGGTCGTACTACCGGACACGACCTTCGACAGCGCCGCCAGATAGGCGCGCGCGCTCGCCTCCACCACATCGGTCGCGAGACCGGTCCCGGTGTACAGGCCGCCGCCACTCCGAATCCGCAACCGCACCTGCCCTTGCGCATCCTCGCCCGGCGTCACCGCCTCGACGTGATACTCCTCCAGTTCGCAGGCGATGCCGACCGCCTGGTCGATCGCCTCCATCAGCGCATCGACGCCGCCATTGCCGACGCCATCGCCGTGGATCGACTCGCCGTTGCGCGTGACGACCACACTCGCTGTCGCCTCTCCGCCGCTGCCGATGCTCGCGTTCCAGCGGACGAGTTGCAGCGCGTCACCTTCCGCTTCAAGTTGGTCGGTGACAAGCGCGATGAGATCGGCCGCCGTCACATGCTTCTTGCGGTCAGCCAGCACGAGGAAGCGCTGATAGGCCTCGTTCAACTGGTCATCAGCGAGGCGAAGTCCGGCCTCCTCCAGGGCGTTCCGGAAGCCCGCGCGCCCGGAGTGTTTACCAACGACGAGCTTCGTCCCCTCCC
>CAIPGK010000244.1 GCA_903864575.1 uncultured Chloroflexota bacterium | reverse complement strand
GGGCGCACGGTTGCCCCCGGTCGGGAGGAACCCGAGGATGCGCAAGCTGCTTTCGGCGTCCGCGGCGCTGCTCATGGCGCTGCCCTTCGCCGCTGGCCTGAGCACGTCCGTGGTCCGCGCGCAAGACGCGGCCCCGAGCGATATCTCCGGCACCGTGCAGATCGGCATGGTTGCCAACCCGCAGATGGTCGCGCTCCAGGAGCTCATTGCCGACGGCGAATTCGCCAAGGCGTACCCCAACATCACCCTCGAGCTGACCGTTCTGCCGGAGAACGAAATCCGCCAGACCCTCACGCAGGACGTCACGACCCAGGCGGGCCAGTTCGACGTCTTCACCATCGGCCCCTTCGAGGTTCCCATGTGGGCCGAGCAGGGCTGGCTCCTCGAAGTTGGCGCGGGCGCCAAGGCCAACGAGGCCTACAACTTCGCCGACATCTTCCCGGCCATGACCGCCGGTCTCTCCTACGAGGACGGCATCTACGCGCTGCCGTTCTACGGCGAGAGCTCGATGGTCTTCTACCGGAAGGACATCGCCGAGGCTGCCGGCGTCACCGTGCCCGAGCGCCCGACCTGGCAGGAGATGGCCGACATCGCCGCCAAGCTCGACAGCGACACCGTCAACGGCGCCTGCCTCCGCGGCCTCCCGGGCTGGGGTGAGATGGGTGCGCCGCTGGGCACCGTCATCAACGCCTTCGGCGGCTCCTGGTACGACATGGACTGGAAGTCCCAGCTGACGTCCGAGAAGTCCGCTGCCGCCATCAAGTTCTACGTCGACCTCCTCAAGAACCACGGTCCTGAGGGCGCCGAGCAGAACGGCTTCACCGAGAATGAGACCCTCTTCGTTCAGGGCAAGTGCGGCTTCTGGTACGACGCCACTTCCGCCGCCGAACTCCTGACCGACGAGAAGATCAACCCGGATGGCTTCGACAAGGTCGGCTTCGCCTACCCGCCGTCCGCCGAGCTTCCGACCGGCAGCTGGCTGTGGAGCTGGAACTTCGCCGCCGCCGCCAACACGGACGCGCCGGAGGCCGCTCAGGCGTTCATGCAGTGGGCCACCTCCAACGCCTACCAGGACGCGATCGTCGCCAAGGAAGGCTGGGGCCGCGCTCCGACCGGAACCCGCGAATCCACCTACGCCAACGCGGCCTACCTGGAGCGCGCCAGCGCGTTCGCCCCGATCGTTCTCGGCGCCATCGCCGAAGCGAACCCGAACGCCCCGACCGCCATGGAAGTCCCGTACACCGGTGGCCAGTTCGTCCGCATCCCCGAGTTCCAGCAGCTCGGCAACGATGCGACCCAGGAGTTTGCCGCCGCGCTGGTCGGCGACCAGACCATCGATGAAGCGATCGCGAAGGCAAACGATCTTGCCAACGCCGCTGCCGTCGAGGGTGGCTACCAGAAGTAGTCACGCGAAAGCCGGGGGCAGGGCAACCTGCCCCCGGCTTTTCCTTTGCTCACGGCCGGGTCCGATTTTCCGTATGATGCCGCCATGCAGCGGCTTACCATAGGAGCGTCTTCCGCATGGCGAAGTCTGACGCGAACTCGGACCCGGCCTACGTCAAGATGCCCCCTTCCACCGCGAAGGCCGAGGCGATCGAACAAACCGACAAGCGCATCAGCCGCACCCTGATCTGGCCAGCGCTCATCTTCTCCATCGTCGTCACCCAGATTCCCTTCCTGCTTACGATCTGGTACTCGTTCCAGCGCTGGAACCTCAACAAACCGAAGGCGCGCGCCCGGATCGGCTTCGACAACTACATCACGCTCGTCACCAAGGATCCGGTTTTCTGGCAGGCGACCCTCCAAACCGTGACCTTTACCGTCGCTGCCGTCCTCGGCTCCCTCTTCTTCGGCATCGTCTTCGCAGAACTCGTCAACCATCGGTTCCCGGGCCGCGGCATTGTCCGCACCCTGTTTCTCACACCCTTCCTGATCATGCCATCCGTCGCAGCCCTGACCTGGAAAAACCAGATGCTCAACCCCAACTTCGGGGTTGTCGACTGGTTCACTCGCACAGCCCTTCCCGGCGACTTCTCGCCCAACTGGCTTGGAGAGTTTCCTGCGTTTTCGGTCATCCTTGTCTGGGTCTGGCGCTGGGCGCCGTTCATGATGCTTATCCTGCTCGCCGGGATGCAATCGATCTCCGAGGAAGTCCGCGAGGCAGCCCGCGTCGATGGCGCAACCGCCTGGGAGGAATTCAAGGACATCACCCTGCCCCATCTCGGACGATTCATCCAACTCGGCGGTCTGCTCGGCACCGTCTTCATCGTTCAGGAAATCGACCCGATTTACATCCTCAACCGCGGAGGACCGGGTAGCGCGACGACCACGCTCCCCTATCTCGTCTACGAGAAAGCCCGCGAGTCCTTCAACGTGGGCCAGGGCGCCGCGCTCGGCGTCATTACCGTCATTCTCGCCAACATCGTCATCACCTTCCTGATTCGCGCGCTCAACCGCATCCTCGAGGAGGCCTGACCGTGGCTACCGCCATCGCCGCCCCCCAGCAGGCAACCCAGCCCGCCATCAAGAAGAAGCGTTCGAAGGGGCTCTCGAGGGAGAACGCGCCAGCTTGGTGGGCGATTCTCGCCTGGGCGATTGCCCTGGTCTACTTTTTCCCGGTCTTCTACATGCTGATCACCGGGTTCAAGACCGAAGCCGCCGCCGTCGAGCTACCGCCGAAACTCATCTTCATGCCGACGCTGGAGAACTATCGAGCGGCCTTCTCCATCAACTTCGGCCCCTTCTTCAAGAACTCCCTGATCGCCTCCCTCGGCTCCACACTGATCGTGATGCTGCTCGCAATCCCGGCCGCGTTTGGCCTCGCATTCCACCCCGGTCCGAAATGGAAAAGCGTCCTCTTCTTCTTCATTTCGACCAAGTTCATGCCCCCGGCCGGCATCATCATTCCGCTCTACATCCTCTATTCGCCGAAGGGGGATCCGTGGCTGCTCAACGGGTTCAGCCTTGGCCTCCTCGGCACCATGCGCGGCCTGATGATTCTGTATGTCGCGATGAACATGCCAATCGCGATCTGGATGCTCCGCTCCTTTTTCGTCGAGGTTCCGAAGGACATCATTGACGCCTCGCGTGTCGACGGCGCCAACGTCTTCCAGCAGATGACACAAATCGTCGTCCCGATGATCGGCCCCGGTCTGGCCGCGACCGTCTTTCTGTCGATCATCTTCGCCTGGAACGAGTTCTTTTTCGCCTTCAATCTGACCAACGCAGGCAACTCCACCGTACCCATTTTCATGTTGCGGTTCGTGACCTCGGAAGGTCTCTTCTGGGCCAAGCTCGCGGCATCGAGCACGATGGCTGTCCTCCCCATCGTCATTCTCGGCTGGATCGCCCAGAAGCAACTCGTCCGCGGACTGTCGATGGGCGCGGTGAAGTGATCGACCGCCGGCCACTCGCTTGACGCGCCGTTCCCGAAACCGCCCGACATCTCGCGAAGGAGAGTTCCGCCATGCTCGCTGTCAGCGTCGAAAAACCTCATGAGGTGCTCCTCAAGGAGATCCCCATTCCTCGCCCCGGCCCCGGCGAAGTTGTGGTCAAGGTCGGCGCGTGCGGCATCTGCGGCACCGACGTTCACGTCATCGAAGGCAAGTTCCCGCCCACCGTCTACCCGATCCTCATCGGCCACGAATTTGGCGGCGTCGTCACCGAGGTCGGCGCGGGCGTAACCTCCGTCAAGGAAGGGGATCGCGTCGGGGTCGATCCGACCATCGCCTGCGGCGGGTGCTACTTCTGCCAGCGTGGCATGGGCAATCTTTGCGAATCGTGGGACTGCGTCGGCGTCGTGCGCACCCACGGCGGCTTTGCCGAATATGTCGTGCTTCCTGCGCGGACGACCTACCCGATCCCTGCGACTATGAGCGACGCCGCCGCGGGCCTGATCGAACCGGTCTCCGCCGTGGTTCACGGATTCCACCGCCTCGCCGCCAACGTGGGCGAGACCTACCTCGTCTACGGCGCAGGTCCGATCGGCCTGTTGAACGCTCAGGTCGCCCGCTTCAACGGCGCGAGCGAGGTCGCGATCATCGACATCAACGAAAGTCGCCTCGAGCGCGCCCGGAACGACTTCGGGTTCGCGACCGTCGCCACCTCGCTCGAACAGTTGCGCGACCGCTTCCCGCGCGGGTTCGACAACGTGATCGAGGCAACTGGCGTCACCAAGGTTGCCGAGATGGCCATCGACGGCGTAAAGCGCCGCGGCAAGCTGCTCCAGTTTGGTGTCTGCCCACCGGGCGAAAAGGCCGCCTACGAGCCATTCCGGATCTACAACGAGGAGTTGACCATTCTCGGTACGATGGCCATCGTCAACTCCTACGGTCCGGCCATCGACGTGATCCAGGCTGGTGCGATCGACGTACCCAACATGGTCACCCACACCTTCCCGCTCGAGCAGTTCGAGGAGGCCTACGGCATCGCCCGCAGTGGAGCAGGCCTGAAGGTCC
>CAIPGK010000243.1 GCA_903864575.1 uncultured Chloroflexota bacterium | reverse complement strand
CGTCGCAAGACGTCCGCGCGTGCGCCCCGGGTCAACCGACCCGGGGCGTGTCGTTGGACGCAACTGCGACGGAAGGAGGTGATATGGAATGCCTACCAAGAAGAAAGCGGGAACGATCGCCGAATTGACCGAGGCACTGGGCGGCGCTCAACTGACTATCGTCACGGATTACCGTGGCCTGTCGGTTGGTGACTTGCAGGGCTTTCGCGCCGCGCTCCGCCCGAAGGGTGCAGAGTTTCGCGTTGCGAAGAACACGCTGACGAACATTGCCGCCGGCAAGGCTGGCGTCGAGGGGTTCGGCGGGATGCTCGAGGGCCCAACCGGGCTCGTGATCGTCCGGGAGGACATCGTCGGCGCGTCGAAAGTCGTCAGCGACTTCGTGCGCACCTCGCGCGTCCTCCAGGTCAAAGGTGGCGTGCTGAACAACCGCGCGCTTTCCGCGGCGGATATCGAGGCGCTGGCCACGTTGCCATCGCGCGAGGAACTGCTGGCCAAGCTGCTCGGCCTCATGGTTTCCCCCATGTCGAGGACGCTGGGCGTGCTCGGAGGACCGGCGCGCTCGGTTGTCTACCTGCTCAATGCCAAGGCGGAGCAGGGTGGCGCGGCTGCGGCCGACTAGATTTGAAGCAGAGTATCCGGTCCCGCGTGTCGCGGGCCGCATGAGACGAAGGAGACGAACGTGTCCACTGAGAAGGTGATCGCGGCTCTTGAGGGGATGACGGTTCTCGAGATCAATGCGCTCGTCAAGGAACTCGAGGAGCGCTGGGGCGTGAGCGCGGCCGCGCCGATGGCGGTCGGCATGGTTGCCGCCGCGGGCGGCGGCGCCGCTGCTGCTCCCGAGGAGGAGCAGACTGAGTTCGACGTCATCCTGACCGATGTCGGCGCGAACAAGATCCAGGTCATCAAGGTCGTGCGCGAGCTCACGAGCCTCGGCCTCAAGGAGGCCAAGGACGTGGTCGACGGCGCTCCGAAGGCGGTCAAGCAGGGCGTTTCCAAGGAGGATGCCGCCGCTGCGAAGGCCAAGCTCGAAGAGGCCGGCGCCAAGGCCGAGGTCAAGTAGGTTCACAACGGCGCCCGGCACTTGCGTGCTGGCTGCCGCGGGGTGGGGCGGTCCATTGGACCGCCCCTCCTGCGTGCCGGGCCAAGGACTGCCCGGCTTGACGCTGGGCGCGAGCCGCTGGTATGGTCCGACCAACTGAAGAGTGATCGACGTTGAACGGAACGAGTACGCGCCGCCCAGATCGGGCAAAGCGAGCCGGGGAGGGTGGAAGCCCGGCGCACGATTGGCGCGGAATGGATCCGGGAGTCGGGCTCCGAACGGCTTCGGCCGAGTAGGCGGCCCCGGTTGGCTTCCCCGATAGCGGGAGCAGCGCATCGGCCACATCTGGCCCGTGCGCGTCGAGTGGAATCCGCCATGTGGCATGCGCGGGTTCAACGAGGGTGGCACCGCGGGGTGCGCGTCGAGCGCCTCCGTCCCTTTCCGGGACGGGGGTATTTTGTTGCTTCCGTTTCCGGCTCGGAGCATCGCGTCGGGAGCGACAGTCATGATCCAGGCAGCGCCGGCAACCCAGGTTCGCATCGCACCAGCACGGCGTGGCCATCTCTGGCCCTCGCTGGAAGAGGTTCGCGCCATCGGCGAGTCGGACCCTGCTGCCACCACCGTGCCGCTCGTGCGCGAGTTGATGGCCGACCTCGAGACTCCCGTATCGGCCTTCCTCAAGATTCGCAATGGTGGCCCTGCCTTTCTGCTCGAGAGCATCGAGGGCGGTGAGCGGCTCGCTCGCTACTCCTTCATCGGCGGCCATCCCGAGTCGGTGCTGACCCTGCACCCTGCCGAGGCAGTGACTGAAACGGCATCGGGAGTGGAGCGGCGTCCGTGCGCCGACCCGCTGGCGGCCCTCGCTGACCTGGTTGCCCCATACCGTGCCGCCGACTTCAGTGGACCGGCTCTTCCCCGCTTTACCGGCGGCGCAGTCGGCTACCTGTCGTACGAGGCGGTGCGGATCTTCGAGCCTCGCGTGCCTGCAGCTCCCGGGGCTGGGTTGGGCCTTCCGCTCGGTAAATGGATGCTGGTCGATGGCCTGCTGGTTTTCGATCACCTCGCCCGGACGATCAAGGTCGTTTCCCACGTGAAGCTCGATGGCCAGGGAGCGCTGGAAGACCGGTACGCGGCTGCTGCCGCCAAAATTGACGACATGGTCAAGCGGCTGCGAGGCGCAACGCCAGCGCTACCCCGCGGCAGCGACCCGTTGCCGGGAAGCGCCGAGCAGCGATCCCGTCCCAACACGACGATGGAACGGTACGTGGAGATCGTGAAGCGGGCGCAGGAGTACATCCGGGCGGGAGACATTTTTCAGGTCGTGCTCTCGCAGCGTGTAGACGTTCCGACGTCTGCCCACCCATTCACCATTTACCGTGCGCTGCGAACGATCAATCCGTCGCCGTACATGTTCTATCTTGATTTCGTCGACCATCAGGTTGTCGGCGCATCGCCCGAGCTGCTGGTGCAGTTGGATGGCCGCAAGGTGACCAATCATCCGATCGCCGGTACTCGCCCGCGCGGAGCGACGCCCGAGGAGGATGTGGCCCTGGAGCAGGATCTGCTCGCGGATGAAAAGGAGCGCGCGGAGCACAT
>CAIPGK010000242.1 GCA_903864575.1 uncultured Chloroflexota bacterium | reverse complement strand
TGGTCGACGGACTTGATGCACTGGTCGCCGCCGGTGTTGTTCGTGACGCGGCCCTTTGCGCCGCTGACCGTCACGTTCTGGCTGCCGGTATTGCTCGATGTGGCGATGCCGCTGCCATCCGCCGCCGAGTTGCCGGAGACGACGGTCGTGCCGGAGAGCGTCAGCACATCGAAGTCGCCGTAGCCGTCGAGGAAGAACCCGCCGCCGATGCCCTCGAGCGGCCCGATGGTGGTGGAAGTCACCGAGTTGCCGGTGATCGTCGAGTTGTCGAAGAAGGCGTAGCTCTCGGTGTCGCTGTAGTACCCGCCACCGGCCAGCGCGGCCGTGTTGTTGGTGAGCGTGACGTTGGAGAACGTGCCCGAGCAGTCGTCTGCGTAGATGCCGCCGCCGTATCCGAGAGCGGAGTTGCCGGTGATCGTGGTGTTGACCAGGGTCACCTTGCTGCCGTCGCAGTACAGGCCGCCGCCCTTCTCGTCGGACTTGTTGTTGCGGATGGTGCAGTCGATCATCGTCAGCACCCCGCACGTGTCGGCCATGACGACGCCGCCGTAGTTTCCGGGGTTGCCCTCCCCATCGTAGTCCTCGACGATCACGTTGATCATCGTGACCGTGCCGCCGTCGACGTAGACGACGGCAGTGGAGATCGTGCCGTCGGAGGACATCACGAGGTCCTTGAGGGTGACGTTCAGGTCGCTATCGTCGAACCAGACGACGCCCTCGTCCTGCGTGTCGGTTGCGGTGGGCGTTTGCGTCCAGTTGACCGTGCCGCGGGAGCCGCAACGGCGGAAGGTGTAGCTGCCCGTGACTTCGAATCCCTCATTGTAGGAACCGGGGGCGATGCCGATGGTGGTTCCCGGCGGCGGGGCGGCAGCGTTGGCGGCCTTGATCGAGGTGTAGGCGCAGCCGCCCCCGGCGCAAACGGTGCAGACCTCGCAGACGCCGGTGCAGAAACCTGAGGCGCAGTCATCGTCCGTGTCGCAGCTCTGGCCGGCGGCGAGCAGGCAGAATGTTCCGCTCGGGGCGTCGGGCCCGAGCGTGTATCCGGTGCAGCTGGCTCCGGCGTTGGCGCAATCGGCCGTCGCGGTGCAGGCCCCGCCATTCCCGGCCTTGGCGTTGCAGGATCCGTTGTCGCAGTTGGCGCTGGCGCAATCGAGATTCTTCGCGCAGGCCGCTCCCGCCGCGATCAGGCAGTAGGTCCCTGCGGGTTCGCCGCCGGTGTAGGTGGTGCAGGTCGCGTTCTTGCTGGCGCAGATGTCGCCCGCCGAGCAGGGCTCGCCGGTGGCGATCTTTGCGCCACGGCACCGCCCCGAGGCGCAGGTCAGCGCCTGCCCCCCGCGGGAGCAGCAGTTGACATCCTTGTCGCAGGGACGCCCCTCGTTCACGCAGCGGCAGCGGCCAGCGCCCTTCTTGCCGTTGCGCTTCCGCTGGCAGATTTCGGTGCAGCAGTCGCCGTCCTCCTGGCAGGAGTTGGCCTTGATCGAACCGTCGCCGCAGGGGCCGGAGGTGTTGGGCCGCTTTCCATCCTTCCGGGCTTTCCCGTCGCCCTTGCCCTTGCCGCCGCGCGCTGGCCTGGCCGCGGCATCGCTGACCGCCAGCCCGAAGGTTGCCGCGAGCGCCGCCTTCAGCCCGGCGCGGCGATCGACCGCCCCGCCAAGCGCGCGCGCGATCCGGTCGAAACTCGATTGCTCCATGTTCGTCCCCCGCAGTGCGACGCGGGCATTTTCCCGCAACAGATGGTATGGAAACCGTTTCATATCTACATGTCAAGACGTCGCCAGCGGCTCGTCGACGCGACGCCGTGACCGTGACCGTGACCGCGACAAGGGCCTGTTGGACCGGCGCCGGGTGAGACGGTAGCAGGCGCGGGACACGCATGGCGGGCATGCGCCTGCGAGGCTGACCGCCGTGCTGTCGTCGGCTACGCCCGCAGCCGCCGCAGGAACGCCTCCGGATCGTTCAGGAACTGGCGGGTGACGGCGACATGCCCGGTTTCCACCCACTGCACGCGCCGGATGCCTTCCGGGCCGAGGTGGAGGATCTCCGCGCCTGGCAGCGCCATCAGGATCGGGGCGTGGGTGGCGACGATTGCCTGCGTGCCGGCCGCCGCCGCGTCGATCAGCAGCGCAAGCAGGGCCAATTGCCGGGCGGGGGAGAGCGGCGCTTCCGGTTCGTCCAGCAACACCAGCCCGCGGGCAGCCCCCTCCAGCCGCTGCTGGAACAGCTGGAGAAACGCCTCCCCGTGCGAGCGCGCGTCCGCGCCCTCGCCGTAGCGCTCCCGCAGCGCGCCGAGCTCGCGGGCGTAGGGCTGCAGCGCGAAGCCGCGCGCCCGCTCGGAGAGGGACGCATCCTCCAGCAGGGCGCGCCGCTCCCGCTCCAGGTCGTCCCGCGCCGCGTCCATTCGCTTCGCGAACCCGAAGAAATCCTCGGCCCGCAGGAAGAATCCTTGCCGGGTCCGCCGCGTCCAGGTCAGCCGCAGACCGGCCGCGAGGTCTCGCGCGCCGGTCAGGCTCGGGTCTCGCTTCAGGTCTGCCCCGCCCACCGCGATGCTCCCGGCGGCGCAGGCGATTCCCTCGAGCAGGGTCGATTTTCCGCTCCCGTTCTCCCCGACCAGGAAGGTGACCGGCGCGGCGAACTCCAGCGGCCGCTCCGCCAGCGCGCGCACCGCGGGCACGGTGAACGGATGCGCCGCCCTCAGCGCCTCCGGGCGCAGCGAGACCGCGCGGAGCAGCATCGGACGGTCAGGCCTCGTCCGTAAAAATGGCGCTGGCGGGGAACGCGAGACCGGAGAACATCCGCGAGCGGACGGCATCGCTCCCCGTGGCGCGGGAGAAGGTGACGAGCGTCTCTCCGTCGAGCGCGAGAACCTCGATGGTACGGGCGTTGGGGTCCACCAGCCAGTATTCGCCCACCCCGGAGCGCTGGTAGAGGGCGCGCTTGGTGAGTTGGTCGCGCCCCCGCGTGGAGGGCGACAGCACCTCGACGACGAACGCCGGCGCGCCTTCGATGCCGCGCTCGGAGCGCGACCAGCCGCCCGCTCGTTCGAAGGCGAAGAGATCCGGCTGGACCGGCGAGGCGTCGGGGAAGAAGACCTCCAGCGGCGCGGTGAAGAAGGTCATGCCGAGCGCCCGGAAGTACGGGGCCAGCAGGAACATCAGGTTGCGCACGGCGTCCGCGTGCTCCGGCGTCGGCCCCGTCATCTCGAACAGGTCTCCTGCGATGATCTCGCGGCGCACCCCGTCGTCGGGGAAAGACCGCAGGTCCTCCCAGGTCCAGGTTCCCGGCGCTGGCATCGGCGTGATGTGTGGAGCCGCCATGACCGCCTCCTTGCGATGACGCGAGTTTACTCCCCGGCGGGCCGGAGGTGGCGGAGGAACGACTCCGGGTCGTTCAGGAAGTGCCGGGTGAGGGTGACATGCTCGATCTCGTCCCACGCGGCGGGGGTGTAGCCGCGCTCGTCGAGGCGGAGAATCGCCGCGCCGGGGAAGGCCATCAGGATGGGGGAGTGGGTGGCGATGATGAACTGCGCGCCCCGGTCCGTGGCGTCCATCAGCAGCGCCAGCAGGCCGATCTGGCGGGTCGGGGAGAGGGGAGCTTCCGGTTCGTCGAGGATGTAGCAGCCGTCGCCGTGGATGCGGGCCGCGAAGAGATCCAGAAAGGCCTCGCCGTGGGACTGGTGATCGAGCCCGTCGCCGCCGCGCCACTCGCGGGATTCCGCGTCCGGCACCTCCGGCTCGCCGAGATTCCCGGACCAGACCGCGGCCACCGCCGCCCGGTTCTCCCAGTCGAGTTGCTCGAGATACTTCACGTAGCCGAAGAAATCCTCGGCGCGGAGGAAGAAGCCGCGCCGCTTCCGCGCGCTCCATGCCAGCCGCAGTTCCCCTGCCAGTTCCCGCGCCGCGGCCAGCGTCGGGTCCCGGTCGAGGCTCTGCGCGCCGACCGTGATGCTCCCCGCCGCGCAGGCGATCGCCTCGAGCAAGGTCGATTTTCCGCTCCCGTTCTCCCCGACGAGGAAGGTGACCGGCGCGGTGAACGCCAGCGGCTGCTCGGCGAGCGCGCGCACGGCGGGAACGGCGAAGGGATAGCCCTCGCGGGGGAATTGGCCGGAACGGAGGGATACGGAACGGAGCAGCATGGCGGACTCGTGATCCTGGCGCCCGGATCGCGGGCGTGATGGCAGCGGGGCTGGCGACCGCTCGACAGGGGTGGTACGCCGGATGCGAAACGAAGGTTCCAGAACCATGTCCATGCCGCCTCGCGGAGGTGGACTGGCGCCGGCAGTTCAGCCGGAGCCGCCGGCCGCGCGGGGCAGGAGGGAAGGCCATGAACCAGCAGCCCATGCCCCCGAAGCCGCCAGAGCCGACCGGGCCGGACTTCGCCAGCGAACCCATCGCACCATACCCCCGCCGCGGGAGCGGCGCGACGCCGCAGGAGATTGCCGTCTGGTGCCGGGCGGTTCCCGAGTGGAGTGTCGTGGAGCGGCAGGAGATCCACCAGCTGGAGCGGGTCTTTCACGTCCCGGATTTTCGCGCCGCGCTCGCCTTCTCCCAGCAGGTCGGCGAGTTGGCGGAGCGATCCGCCCATCACCCCGCCATCCGGGTCGAATGGGGCCGCGTGACCGTCACCTGGTGGACGCTGCGAACGCGCGGTCTGCACCGCAACGATGTCATCATGGCCGCCCGCACCGACGGCCTCTGGGAGGGCTGGGTCTGGGAGGGCGAACCCTCGCCTCCGGTCGATCCACTCCCGGCCGGGAGCAGAGGGGAGGCCTGAGCGCGATCCGACGTCGCGGCAATGGAACGGGGCCGGGGCGGATCGATCCGCCCCGGCCCCGCCGGACCATCCGGGGTGGTGACCCGGAGGTCTAGTAGATCTCCAGGTAGCGGTCCCGCTCCCAGCCGGTGACGTGCTTGCGGAACGCGTCCCACTCGGCGGTCTGGGCCTCGGTAAGCTTGTCGAAGACGTGGTCGCCGAGGGCCTCGCGGATGATCGGGTCCTTCTGCATCTCGGAGACCGCCTCGCCGAGGGTGGCCGGCAGCGTCGGGATGTTGCGCCGCTTCAGGTCCTCGTCGGTGAAGTGGTACAGGTTCTCCTCGACCGGCTCGGGAACCTCGAGCTCATTCACGATGCCGTCGATGCCGGCAGCCAGCATCGCCGCGAAGGCGAGGTACGGGTTGCAGGACGGATCCGGGCAGCGCAGCTCGACGCGGGTCGCCGCGTAGGCGCCGTTGCGGATGCGGGGCACGCGGACCAGCGCGGAGCGGTTGGTGCGCGCCCAGGCGACGTAGACCGGCGCCTCGTAGCCGGGAACCAGACGTCGGTAGCTGTTGACCAGCGGCGCGATCACGCCACAGAGCCCGCGGGCATGCTTCAGCTGGCCGGCAATGAAGTGCTTCGCGGCCTTGGACAGCCCATACGGATCGTCTGGATCGGCGAAGGCATTGCCCTTCTTGCCGATCAGGCCAAGGCTCTGGTGAACGTGCATGCCCGAACCATTGATGCCTTCGACCGGCTTCGGCATGAAG